>CAYNXE010000010.1:0-23145 GCA_964400995.1 uncultured Odoribacter sp. | reverse complement strand
TCTTCCTGAATGGCATCCGTAAATTCCACGTCCTCCTTGGAAGGATTCGTATCGTCGAAACGCAAATTGCAGACACCGTTATATTTGGCTGCCAAACCAAAATTCAGACAAATCGAGGTCGCATGTCCGATGTGCAAATACCCGTTGGGTTCGGGCGGGAAACGGGTGTGGACCTTGCCGCCATTCTTGCCTGCGGCAATCTCCTCTTCTATAATCTGCTCAATAAAATTCAAAGACTTCTCTTCTTCCGGCTCTGCCAGGTGTTGATTTTTATCCGTCATATCTCAAAGAGTTTATTTGTCAGCACTATGCCGACGCAAACATTAACCTATTTTTCCAAGCCACAAAAATAACTAATTTATGAGAGTTTTAAAAGTTTACGTATATTTGCAGTGATGAAAAAATTTGTTTGCATTACCATATTGCTTCTATCCCGTCTGATTTGTCTTGCCCAGAGCGAATTTGACGATTATGGCGATCCGTTTCGAGAGCGTGGGATGCGGGATTCCATACAGAGACCGGATTCCGCTTCCAGTTCCACCGTCCCTCATTTCCGCGACACCTGGAAATGGATACACAACGGCGTCTATGCCGAGACTGTCCCCCTGGACACCCTGCTTGACGGCATCCAGAATTTCAACTACATATTCAAGAAAAGCATTGCAAACACCTACCTGGGAAATTTCCCCTCTCCCTACGAAGCCAACATTTTCATCACCCGCAGCACGGTGCAGGATTTCTATCCGCTGACTTACATCCGCGCTTTCCTCTTCCGACCGGAAGACGCCTTGCATTTCAATACCACCACCCCTTTCACACGACTGCGGTATTTTACCGGAGGCGGAAAAGGAAAAGCGGAAAACCTTCTGGATGTGTGGCACGTCCAGAACATCCGTCCGTGGTGGAGTGCAGGTATCCGTTACAACCTGATTTCCAGTGACGGACGCTATGCCAATCAAAAATCCAAAGCGTATAATTTTTCCCTATTTTCCACCTATGAGAAAGACCGTATCGCCCTCACGCTTTTCTGGAACCAAAATAACGGCCACTTCAAGGAAAACGGAGGTATAAAAGAACGGGGCTACGTCACGGATTCGACAGACCAGCAGGCGGAAAACATGCCAATCTGGCTAAACGGAAACGGCGCCAAGAACAACTACCGCAACACCAACGTCAACCTGCAAGCCCACTATCATCTGGGCAAAGCCAAGGCGATTGCCTCCGAAAACGATACGTCATACTCCTATCCCGCCAAGGTCGTGCTGAACGTCAGGGGCGAAGGGAATGAACGCGGGTACCGGGAAGAGTCCATCAACTACGATTTTTTCCCGAATACCTACATCGACAGTTCGGCGACCTATGACCACATCCAAAACAAAATCATAGACCTGTCCGCCCGTTTTGTCCTGAACGAGCATCCCAAATACAAATACCTTCCGGGCGTCTATGCCGGTCTGGATTTCAAACACGAAAACTATGACCAGCGCATGGACTACGACACGGTGCAACACCTGGAAAAGTTCGGAAAGACAAACTATTCCGGCACCTATCTGACGGCAGGCATCTTCAACGTCGACACCAATTCCCTGCTCAACTACGACATCTCCGGCAAGCTGTGTCTGGCAGGGCATTACGCTGGAAATTTCAAACTCAGCGGCTACATCCGCCAAGCATTAAACAGGGAAAAAAGCAGTCTGCTCCGTGCAGATGCCAACATCGAACTGAAAAGCGTAAACCCTTTTCTCGACCTCTATGTCGGAAACCACAATATCTGGAAAAATGATTTCAAAGCCATTAAGACGATTCAAGTCGAAGGACGATACATCAATACCCGACTCAGAACAGAAGTAGGCGTCGGATTCAGCAACCTATTCAGCTACGTTTATTTCGACACGGCAGCCATGCCCCGGCAGACCAACAAGACGTTAATGGTACTGACCGCCTGGGGACAGGAGAATTTTCGTGCCGGACACTTCTATTTCGACCAGACCGTATATTTCCAGAAAAGCACCCAGGAAGACCTCCTTTCCCTTCCTGCCATTTCCGTCTATTCCCACAACTATTACATGAACCACCTCTTCAAAAGAGCACTGGAACTCCAGTTGGGAATCGACCTGTTCTACAACACGAAATTCTATGCGGACAACTACATGCCTTCCATCATGCAGTTTTACAATCAACGGAAATACAAGACCGGGAATTATCCGAAAGTCGATGTATTTCTAAACTTTCACATCAAGCGGGCGATGTTGTTCGTCAAATACGAACATGTAAACTATCACATCAAGAAATACGGCAATTACTTTAGCGCAGCCGATTATCCCATCAATCCGGGCATGCTGAAATTCGGCGTACAATGGGACTTTTTTGATTGAATATCAACATCTTATATAAAACCAATTAAAATCATCCTACGAATATTGATTTTAATGTTTGTTTTTTATATCTTCGCAACGAAGTTGTCATTGTTAATTATAGCACAAATTCATGCCTTACAGAAGATTACCCAATACAGATGCAGCGAGAATCAGGGCATTAAAAGCAGCTTTGAGAAAAGGCCAGCAGCAAGATATTGCAACAATCGCCTATCCTTTTGCCTTAAAACAGAAGATTGAATTTTTTCTTCCGAAATTTGAAGTTGCCATATCCAATTCCAAACTGGCCAAAGAAAAACAATTCGACAATAGTCCCAAATTTTCGGAATACACCAAGAAAGCCAGGCTCTACATTTCTCATTTCATCCAGGTGTTGAACTTCTGTATCGCCCGGGGAGAACTGAAACCCGCTGTACGCTCCTTTTACGGATTAGCTGAAAACAGTTCAAAAGTTCCTCCCCTGCTTACGGAACAAGACTTGTTGCAATGGGGTGAAAAAATCATCACCGGAGAACAGAATCGGCTCAGCAAAGGAGGAGGAAGCCCGATTTATTGCCCGTCCATCGCCTTGGTGAAGGTCAATTACGAAAACTTCAAGGAAAACTATATCCGGCAAAAACAGTTTCAAAACAACTCCGCACGCGAAAGCGGTAACGTCGCCCAGTACAGAAGCGAAGCGGATGCCCTGATACTCGAAATCTGGAACGAAGTGGAACACTGCTTTGAGAACGTCAAAGACGAAGTTGAAAAGAGATACATGTGCGAGGAATACGGCTTGGTCTACGTCTTCCGCAGAGGAGAAAAAGACAAAATCAGAAGACAGCAAGAAGCTGACAACATCACCCTCAAACTATTCTAATGGTTATAACACAAAGGGGCGTGGCAAGTTCCTGCCGCCCCTTTCCTTTCTTCCGCTTTCCCAAGGCAGTCCTTTTTCAAAGGACATGAACCGCAAACCAGTTCCCCCTTGTTGCTTTTCAAGGCTTTCAGCTTCCGGTAAATATGACATCCCAATCCCCCCAAAGCCAGAGCCACTATGATATATACGCAAATATCCTGAAGCATAATCCTATGATAACAAGTTTCCTATCTGATATACGCAAAACGACACGATCCAGGCTAAACTTGTTGTATAAAAAATAGTGAAAAATGCCCATCCCCAGCCGGCTTCCTTCCGAATGGCAGCAATAACGGCCATACAAGGGAAATAAATCAGGATAAAAAGCATAAAAGCATAAGCCACCAGCGGAGTAAACACCCTATCGCCCCGTTCGTTCACCTGCTTTTTGAGATTTTCCGCCAGACTTTGCATATCCTCTTCGGCATCAGGAACATGATACAGAATACCCATTGAACTGACCACAATTTCTTTTGCCGCCAAACCCGTCACGATGCTAACGCCCATTTTCCAGTCGAACCCCAGCGGCCGAATGGCAGGCTCGATAAATTTACCGATGCGCCCGATATAAGACTGCTCCAGGTGTTCGGCAGCACCGACCTCCTCTCTCTTGTCCAACGGGAAATACCCCAACGCCCATATCAAAATAGATGCCGCCAGAATAATCGTTCCCATTTTTTTCAGATACTGCCCCGCTTTTCCCCACATGTGCAGCACGGTATTCCGCATAGTCGGCATCCGATAGGGAGGCAGTTCCATGACAAAAGGAACGGACGACTTGGCAAAGAAAGTCTTCTTCAACAACAAAGCGGTGCCAATGCTCAGCAAAATCCCGATGACATACACGGACAACAACACCAAACCCTGTTTCACCGGGAAAAAAGCGGAAACAATCAAGATATACAACGGCAGTCGGGCACTGCACGACATAAAGGGAACAATCAGCATCGTCATAATCCGGTCACGCCGGCTCTCCAACGTCCGGGTCGCCATAATCGCAGGGACATTGCATCCGAAACCGATTAACAAAGGAATAAACGATTTCCCGTGCAAGCCGATTTTGTGCATCATCCGGTCCATAATGAACGCCACCCGCGCCATATAACCGGAATCTTCCATCAAAGAAATAAAAAAGAACAAAATCAGGATATTCGGCAAGAAAACAATCACGCCTCCCACGCCAGCAATGACTCCATTTACCAACAAATCATTCAGCGGTCCATCCGGCATAATTTCCGCCACCCAGTTGCCCAAAGTCTCCACTCCCGCCTCAATCCACTCCATCGGATAACTGCCCAGGGAAAAAGTGGCCTGGAACATCACCCACATGAAAAAAATCAGGAAAGGGAAGCCCAACCACCGGTGCATAAGCACGGCATCTATGGCATTCGTCAACTGACGCTTGTCTTTCTCTCCCGACTGGAACGTCTCCTGCAAAGCTCCGCGGATAAAACCATATTTCGCATTGGTGATAATCGAGCGGGTATCCTCCTTATATTCTTTTTCCAGACGCTGTATCTCTTTCCGGGCAACCTCCTGTATCTGCCCGTAATTCGGGACAGCAGCCAACTGCTCGTTCATAATCCGGTCGTCTTCCAGCAATTTTATAGCGACATAACGAGGCGTAAACTCGTCAGTAACATTTTTGTTGGGGGCAACTTCCATTTTTACCCGTCGGATAGCGTCCTCTATCTCCTGACCGTAATGGATATGCACATGTCTGGATTCCTGTGCCTGGTCCTCAAACACTTCAATGATTTTATCCAAAACCTCGGTGATTCCGATGCCCCGGGATGCCGTAGTCGGAATAATGGGAATGCCCAGCAATTGCCCCAGATAACGGTAATCCAGTTTCGACCCCGCGCCCGTCAATTCATCATACATATTCAATGCCATGACCACCCGGATGTTCATATCAATCAACTGGGTCGTCAGATACAGATTCCGCTCCAGGCACGAAGCGTCCACCACGTTCAACACCAAATCCGGATGATGTTTCGTGATGTACTCCCGAACGTAAATCTCTTCCGGCGTATACTCGGTAATCGAATACGTCCCCGGCAAATCTATCAAATTGATTTTGTATCCCTTATAATGAAAAACGCCTTGTTTGGCATCAACGGTCACCCCGCTATAATTCCCCACCTTTTCCCTCAAGCCGGTGGCACGGTTAAAAAAAGAAGTCTTTCCGCAATTCGGATTACCCACCAGGGCAATGTCGATTGTTCTCGACTTTTCCCGAATCTGCTGGGCGATTTCGGACTCCGTAAAAGTGCCGTTAAACCCCTCCAGTTCCTCGGTGGATATGCGCACCACCTCTATCAGTTGCGCTTCGCTCCGTCTCAGGGAGATATGCCCGTCCATCAGCCGGTATTCAATCGGATCATGCAAAGGCGCATTTCTGACCACGGCCACTTTCTCCCCTCTTACGAATCCCATTTCCACAATCCGATTCCTGAAACTGCCGTGTCCGTGCACTTTCACAATCACACACTCTTCCCCCGTAGGGATATCCGAAAGTTTTAAATAATCATTATCCATTACACCTCCAAATTATAGCACAAAGATAAGCATAATCGACCCGAATTCTTATACCTAAAATTAGGTATAAACAAAGTCGGGTACCGTTTGCACAACGATACCCGACACTGCCATATCAAAGCAACCTTAACGCACTTCTTTGTAACAAATATCTTTGATTTTGGCATATCCGGAATACTCCCATTCCGGTTCCAGCGTCAACTGCATACCTGTACTCCCGACATTATAAAAACGCAGCATACCTCCGTTGTTGTCCGTTGCGGAATTCTTATAGGACCCGACAATTAACTGATTTTCACGTTGCTGATAAATTGGCATAAACTCTATGTATTTTTTGCACAATTCGGCAATTCCCCACGGGTAATCGTACCGACAGAATTTTATGCAGGTCACCTCCTCATCGTCCAACGTAAGCACCGGCTCGCAAGTCCCGCTTCCCAAATTGTAAGCATACACCTTGTTGCCGTAAGCATAATAAATCACGTAATACTGGGAACTGGCGGCAAAACAAGTTGCCCTGTCAAAATTTTCCGCCGTGATATCCAGATGAGCAGCCGTCTGTCTCAATTCCTCGCTGCCCAAATTCACCTCATAAATGTGCCGCTTAGCCCCCTCTTGCATAATGCAATAAACCGTTCCTTCCGAAAAAGAGGTATTGAGCATGCACACCAAGTCCATATTTCCCGTATTATAGTTGAACAACTTATTTGCCGGCTCTTCCAACGGATGCAACACCTGTTTTTTTCCATCGTCTGTACCTCCGCCTTCCCCGCTCCAATAGACAAAGCGATGATTATCGGTATCAAACAACAAAGCCAATCCGAAGCTGGTTCCCAACGGTCTTTTCAAAGTAGTACCCACCCAAGGCGCCACCCGGTATTCCGGGCTTCCCCCACGGGTGGAAGTGTTGATCGGATATTCAAATGCCGTTTCAACCTCTTTCGTATTCCAGGCATAGGCATTCCCTTCCCGCGAAACACAAATGACCGCATGATGTTCCGGTTTATACTCTCCGGCATAAGGCACATTTACAAAATTCACGATGTGGTCGTCAGTCGTTGTCAGGAACATAGACGATTTCAATTCATGATGACTTTCCACCTCGACAAATTCGGTAAAACCTTGGTTATCTGCCGTCGGTAAGCAATAAGCCGCATCTTCCGACATCATGATGATTCTGTTTCCGGTGGCACTTCCCGTTGAATAAAAGCCTAATTTTGCAGCATGGTACTGCTCCGGAACTCCCTCTTTCCGCTGAATCACATCATAGGCAGGTACAATCCGATCGACAGAAATCTGCGCCAACATATCCAGACGGGCTCTTTCCTCCGGTCCCTCATCGCAAAGCAGCATCCAGCCCTCCGAAGTAACCGTAGTCGAGTTGACATAAAACAATTGCAATGTTTTTACTTCCGTCCGTTTGTCGGTCACCGAAAAAAGAAACGCATGAGTTCCGGAACTCAGCGTAACCGTCATATAAAGATTCTTTGTGTTGCTGACCTCCACCCACTCGCCTTCCGAATTTTTCCGCTGATAACTGAATTCAAAATTCGGGTTCTGTTCGTCAATCACTCCTTCTATACTGGAAACGACTTCCGGCTTTAAATCAACATACTCCACATTGGACAACACCGAAACCCTCTGAGGTATGCCGCCAATGGCAATAACAGCCTTGTCCAAGTAAGTATAATTTCCTTTGTCATCCGCACAAGCTACCACCAACAAGGAAGCCCACAATACGATTTGACATGAGATTTTTCTAATATTCATTTTCCTGCATTTTAAGATTTCAAAACAATTTTCGAATAATCAACCCGATAAGCCTCCGGCAATTGCATATAGGAGCCGTCTTCATCGTACACGGGATCTCCCTCGTCCGCTCTCCGCTGCAACTCCTTTTGCAATTCCCTCGCATAAAAAGACATTTTACCTTTGCTGATTTTTCCAGTCGCCGCCTCCCAATCGCTGTTCGTAAACCCGAACAAGCCGTTTATATAGGTATAGCGTATCGTATTCCAACTTCCCAAATAATTAGAGGCTGAAAGCTCATCCCACCTTCTCGGTTTCTGATAGATTTCACGAATCCGGAAAGTAAAGCGAGTGCCGTCTATCGTATCGGTAGCCGTATTGCTCCAGACGTTGCTGGATTTATATGCTTCGAGCGGAGTGAAGTATTCGTTCGCTTCCAACTTCAATACCAAGGTATCCTCCTTGCGCTTAATAGACGAATTCCGCATAAAACGAACCCCCACAATCCCCTCGTTGCTTCCCGCCGGAATTTTCAGCGTATCGAAATTCACAACATACCCTCCGTCGGGATTCGTCTCCGCATCGTAAGGAGTCATGGTCGTGCGTTCCTCATCGACCACCACTTTCAAGGCACGGTCATAGTCCCTCACCTCGCCCAACAACCTCACCTTGGCATTGAATACAACCGATGTATAAATCGGATTGTAATCAAGCAACGAATAATCGATGGCGTTCGTATAGCCTTCCGCTCCGTTGCTTCCGGTAAAGTTTTGCATCTGAAAATACACTTTGCTGTCGTCCCGGTCATACAAACCGACCTCTTCTTTCTGGCAGGCGATACTGATTCCTGCAATGGCAATTGCCCATATCCAGCTCTTTATCTTATTCATATTGATTTCATTAACGGTTATCCAATTCATTCTGTGGCAAAGGAAGCACGAAACGCTTCTCTTTGTCTTCGTCCTTCGCATTATCCTTTGTATCATATGTGGGAGGTATGACTATAAAACCAAGGTCTATGCCCTCACTTATCATCACTTTCATATTTTGCCTGCCATTGTAATCATCATCGAATCCCATGTTCCGACGTTTAAAGAAAAAGAACTTCTGTCCCTCCCCGATAAACTCCCGGATATACTCTTTGGTCAGGTAATCCTGGAAGACAATTTCGGAATTTCCCGTTCCCCAACTATATGTTCCCCGGTCCAGAAACATCTGATTCAAATATTCCCAAGCAGCCGGCAGGTCATACACTTCCGATCCTGTCGTTCCCAGACACTCCGCAGCAATATAATACGCCTCGCTGAGCTTCATCAGCGAACAAAAGGTACCGTAAAATTTCTGCGACTGCAACAACTGGTTTTCGTCCTTGCTGTTGATAACCTCATCTCGCCTGGAGTCATTGATTTCCTTGAATTTAATCATCTGGAAACTTGCATTACCTTCCAAAGTCGTTCCCGCAGTCCATTGCGACTGAAAACGCCAGTCCCCTACCCAGTAACCGCTGAACAAAATCGCATCGACATATCCCGAACGGGGCATCAGCAATGCCTTGTTGGTATTGCCTCCTCCAAAGGTATAGTCGTAAATCAAGCCCCGGTTTTTATTGTAATATCCGAACAGACATTCCGAGGAAAACATGCGGTCGGGATCAGAACTATTCCCCAACAACACGCCCGATTCGACTACCGGGAAAAACTCCCTGACCTGCGGGTCATCGGTCAGCTTGCGCGCCTCCGTCAACGCATGACCATAGTCCCCTGCCCACAAGTAAGCACGTGCCGTCAGCAATACCGCCGCATAATAATTCAGACGCAACTGGCGATAACGCATGGAGTTGTCCAGATTCACATAATCGTATTCCGCACGGGGGCCTTCGGTAAGTACCGGATCGGAATCCAATAACAAAGCCTCGGCATCCACGAGGTCACGGATGATGTATTCCGTCAACACCGTACTGGCGGGGAGAATAGACAAGATTTGCGGATCGGTGCTCTCATTGTAAGGTATTCCGCGTCCTTCCGGATTCTTGCTGTATATCGGTCCGAACAAACGCAACATATCGAAATGAATCATCCCGCGCGCCGCCAGCATCTCGCCTTTGAGCATCCGATATTCCTGTTCAGGCAATATCCGGTCACCCAGGGCATCCTCCTCGATATTCTTCAACACGACATTGATGTTCATGATAGTCGAATAGGCTTCGTTCCAGATACTGCTCAACACGCTGATCACCGTCTCGTTCGAATAATCCCACTCGGTCAAGGCTCTCAGATAAGCATAATAACTAGCTTCATCCTTCTGCTCTACGGCATAATATTGTCCCAGGATGTCAATCATGTCGTAACTCAGGTATTTCCCGTAAAGCGAATTTCCCGCCATTCGGTTGTAAACACCGTTAACCGCAGCATAAAATCCGTCCTTGGAAGAAAATTGCTGTTCCTCACTCTGTTTGTCATTGGGCTTGTAATCCAGCCAGTCGGTGCAACTGTACAACCCTATACAGCTCAACAAAAAGGATAAAATAATGATATATTTTTTCATGCCATTGGATTTATAAAGTTAGTGAAAGTGCGAAAGACACACTGCGTGCGAAAGGATAGGAAGTTCCACGCTCCATCCGAATCGTCGACAAACGGAAAATATCGTTCATGTAAGCATTCAACCGCAATGAACCCAGTCCCCATTTGTGAACCAGCTCCGGAGAAAATTCATACCCGATGCGCAAAGACTCCAAACTCAGTGAATTGTCTTTTTGCACAAAACGGGAAGACATCGGCGTTGAAGTCGAATTGGCAATATTTTTAAACTGAGCCTTGTCTCCCGGTTTCTGCCAACGGTCATAAAGAGCACGTTTGTCCTGGTTGTAAATCAACTGGTTCGTACCGATGTTTTCTACCTTGTTGAACAAAACGGAATTGAACGAATAACCGCCCATCCGATAACGGAAATCCAAATTACAGGAGAATCCTTTCCAGGAGAAATTGGTTCCCAATACCCCCTCGATTTTCGGGCGACCGTTGGCTACCACCACTTCATCGTCATACGAAAAATCATAAGTCAGCTCTCCGTTTTTCTTGATGAACAACTCCCGTCCGGTTGCCGGGTCGATGCCTGCCGAGCGTACCGCCCAGATATCATCCGGGTCTGCTCCGTCATAATAACGTTTTGTAGACCTGTTCTCGCCTTCACGCTCCTGAGAATTGTACATTTCCAGACGATTGCCGATACCGGCCAACTCATTGGTACCGTAACGCAGATTACCCCGCACCGACCACCAAAGCCGCTCGTTCATCTTCCGAATGATATAATACGTGGCGGATGCCGTGAAACCTTTGGAGGTCTGTTTGCCGAAGTTCTTGTAGATCATATTATTGGTCGCACCCGAAGAAGGAGGCATGGAAATGGCAATCAACAACGGGTCGGTCGTCTTGTAATAATAATCTCCCGTCAACGTCAAACGGTTGTTCAAAATCGTGATGTCGAACCCGATGTTCTTGTCGAGCGTCGTCTGCCATTCCAGGTTGGGATTTCCCAACTGGGCAAGCGAAGTGGTCATACCGAAATAATTAAAGGAATTGAAATTATAACGGAAAGTGGTCAGGGTTGCCGAAGAAGAAAAATTCTGGTTTCCCGGATTACCGATGGACGCCCTCAGCTTCAACATGGAAATGCCGTCGAAATTTTCAGAGATGAATTTTTCATGATGCAGATTCCAGGCCAAACCGACCGCCCAAGTGCCGATATAGTGCTTGTTCGTACCGAATACCGAAGAACCGTTAACACGGTAGCTGAAATCAAGCAGATAACGGTTGTCGTAAGCATAGTTTCCAATCGCATACGCGCTCATCGAACGAGTCGTGCCCTCGCTGTACGAAGGAGTTCCGCCATCCGGATAGGCATTGGCAAAAGAAGGAAGGGTAAAATCCCCGACCGGAAAACCGATTGCCGAATAGCCTTGCATCTTCAGATGTTGAGCCGCAAGATAACCACCCAATACGACATTAAATTGATGCTCTTTCCACACTTTGGCATACGTGGCTGTCAGTTCGCCCTCGTATTTATTGCTTGCCGTCTCTGACATGCCATAAGACCCGCGTTCCGAAAAATCGGTCTCGGCAAAACGGGTGTCCAAAGGAGAATAGAACGCCTCCGACTGGCTGTTCGCATGCGTCATACCGAAACGAGCTCGCAGTTTCAAGCTCTGCATCGGAGTATATTCCACGACGAACTTGTCCGACCAGGACAAATTGCCGCCTTTGTTATAACTGTTCTGTGCCGCATTGTAAAGCGGATTGGATGCCTTGATATAGTCCGTATATTCCAGCCACCTTTCCACTTCTCCGTTCTCATTGTATTTCGTATAGTAAGGATTGGCGGCGGCATACTGGGAAAAATCGACAATCGGATCTTTGCTGTCCGTGTTGTTGATATCGAACTTGTTCATGAACTGGAATTTTTTCAAGCGATAGGTCAAGTCGATATTTCCACTGATATTGTCCCGTTTGGACTCTTTCATCACACCGGTAATTCCGTTGTACGACAATCCCACGCCGAACATAAACGCACCTTCGCCACCGTCCACATACAGGGAATGCCGGTGATTCACCCCGACACGCAAAGGTTCTGCCAGCCAATAGGTATCCACCCCCCGGGCAATATCCGCCAATTTATCGTTATAAGATTTCTGCAATTCGATTTCCTTTACAACATCATATTTTTCGCTATATCTGCCGACCAGATTCTCAAAACGCAATTTTTCACTGGCGTTCATCAGATTATAACTTGTCAGGTCCGCCCAGGACACATTTGCCGTTCCATTATAAGCCAGATTTAATTTCCCTGACTTCGGACGAATCGTCTCCACGACAACCACGCCGTTCGATGCCTTTGAACCATAAATGGCCGTCGAAGCCGCATCTTTCAATATCGTGATGGAGGCAACCCGGGTCATATCCAGATTATAAATGGCCTCCAAAGAGGATTCAAAACCGTCCAGGATAAACAACGGCTGGTTCGGGTCTTCGCTCAATTCATCCCGGGTACTGATTAAACTGGACTTCCCCCGGATTTCAATATCCGGCAACTTATTCGGGTCTGAACCGAACTCGTTGTTCTCCAAAACATTAAACGAAGGGTCGAGCGTCTTCAAACTGGCGATGACATTTTGGGTGCCCACCGATTTCAACTGCTCCCCGCTAAATGTGGCGGAAGCTCCGGTAAAGCTGTCTTTCTTCCGGTTGAATATACCGGTAACAACCACCTCTTCCATATTTTCCACCGTCTCTTTCAACACGATTGTCAATTCCTTCTCCCCCTCTACGGCAACTTCCTGCGTCTCCATTCCGATAAACGAAAATACCAGGACTGCATTTTCGGACTGGGGCAAAACCATTTTAAACCGCCCCTCGACATCCGTCGTCACGCCCAATTTTGTTCCTTTCAACATCACCGTAACCCCGGGAAGAACCGCTCCTGTCAAATCGGTCACCTTCCCCACGACTTCCTGCCGACCGGGTTGCGGCAAGGTGGCGACATCGCTGTCCTTTTTCCGCAAAACAACCGTATTGTGGGTAATTTCATACGTCAACTCCGTACCCTCCAACACCTCCGTCAAAACTTCGTCCAACGTCTTGCCCTCCGCATAGACATCTATGCCGGCAATATGTTCTATGTCCTTTACACTATAGAAGAAGACCATTTCTGTCTCCTTTTCCAATGTCCACAAGACACTATTCAAGGAAGCATCACGCATTTTCAGGTTCATCTTCTCATTCTGCGCATGTACCCGCGCCGACACCTGAACAACGGCACACAACAAGAAACACACACACAATTTCATAACCATCAGGATTTTTCTACTCCACATTTTCCAAGGCGGAGTGGTTTGATTTTTTCTCATACAGTTTGGTTTGATTAATAATTTATTTTACACTAAACAGGATTGTTTTCCCCTTGACATCAACATTCAACTTATGGGTAGAGCGAATCACATCCAATATGGGTTCAAAAGAATCACTGCGATTCAACTTACCGGCAAACTCCATTTCTTTTATCCATTCCTCCTGGTAAACCACCTCGAAATCATACCACCTTTTTAATACGGTCATGATTTCGTCCAGCCGCTCCCCTTTAAATAGGAATTGTCCGTTTTTCCAAGCGATAAACGGAGCAACGTCCACAGACCTGACCTCCAAACGTCCCTTGTCCAAATCCAAATCAGCCTGCTGTGCAGGTTTCAACCGATTCGATACCGTCCGGTCTATCCCGGTGAAAACGGTAACTTCACCTTGCACCAAGGTGGTCTGCACCCGATGCTCGTCCGCATACGCCTTGACGTTGAAGTCAGTCCCCGACACTTTGATGTCCATATTCCCGGTCCTGACGGTAAAAGACCGATTCTCACAATGCGCCACCTTGAAATATGCCTCCCCCTCGAGATACACTTCCCGGTTCTTCTCGTCAAATCGTACCGGATACTCTATTTTGCTTTCGGAATTAAGATACACTAACGTCCCGTCACCCAAAGTCATGACGTACTCTCCCCCTTTGGGAATGACCAACGCATGCCGGTCCATGGAAACCGGAACGGATTCATCCGCATTGTATGTTAAATTGCCGGAACGACTGGTGATGACCGCACCATCGCAAGTAAATTGTTGTTTTTCCTCATCGACTCCTCCCAGCTCCACACTTTTCCCGTCTGCCAGAATCAAAAACGCCTTGGGTGCCCCAGGCTGAATCTGCTCCGCCTGTACCAGAATTTCAGCAGATTCCGGTCTTGAGAGCCACCCTGCAAGGCCGATTCCTAGCAAAAACAAGACAATGGCAGCATACCTGCCATATTTCCAAAGAAAATACCTGTATGTCCGCCTCCCTAACGCCCTTTCAACTTGCAACCAATGGTTCCGGACATCTATCGAATCTCTTTTCTTTTCCTGACCGCCCCAATAATCCCTGTCGGTTATTTTTTCATACAATTGCCGATTTTCCACTGATTCCGCCAACCATTGTTGCAATTCTTCCTCCTCATTCGATGCCAATGCACAGCTTAACTGTTTGGCAATCAGTTTACAAATTCGTCGACAATCTTCTATACTCACCATATTTAAGGTTCGTTAAATTTTGCAGCAATCTGCAAGATTTAACAAAGGGGAATAAAGGAAAGGTATGGAACGGTAAATATCGGTGTTGGATATGAGGAAACAAAAAACTGAAACCAAACAACAATTTGATTTCCAGTAACAAAGAATCCAAACCGAATATAAACAAGAAATGAACCGTTCGTTTAAAAACCGGAACTTTATAAACTTTATGAACTTTATAAACTTTCAACTAATAAAAACGAACGTTATTTTTGGATATAACAACTGAAAAGAAAAAAAAGATGAATGGGAATCAAAAAAAATTCATTTTTAACACAATGGGAAGGAGATAAAAATGCTCTTTGAGCAAGCCTCTTAGTTTTTTATAGGCATTGTGTTTTAAAGTTCGGACCGAATTGACGGATATGTGCAATTGTTCTGCAATTTCTTGATTGGAATAGCCTTGAAGACTGAGCAGGATGATTTTACGAGACTGTTCCGCCAATTGATTGATAGCCTTATGAACCAATTGATAGGTTTCTTCTTCAACAACCTGATTTCGGAAAAAAACATCGGATTCCTTTTCCTGGAGTTTGGCGTATCTTTCTACGATACGGTCATGCTTGAGCTGATTCAATGCCAGATGCCGGGCAGTCGTATACAAAAAGCCTTTCACCTTTTCAATGGATTCAAACTCCCCCTTAAAACGCCACAACTGAATAAAAGCCTCCTGTGCCACATCCGCAGCAAGCTCCATATCTTCCAGATATTTGTCGGAAAACATCACCAGAAACGGAAAATGCTCATTAAAGAATTTCCCGAACACACCGTAATTTTTTTTATTCAAAGCAACCACCAATTCCATTGCATGAGAAATAACGGTTGATTATTTATTTTTCCGGAACAATTTCCCCAACACCTGCACCAAGCCGTCCATCCCCTCAATGTGATTAATCATGGAGATGCTCCGAAACGTTGTGATTTCTTCTCCTACACCCAATTGCACCGGATAAATCAAAATGCAGTTGATGGTGTTGAAATACTTGTTGATGTAAGTGGGAACATATTCCATGTGCCGGGAATAAGACGGGCAGGAAGGACGACTCATGACCAGCATCAAAGCGTCGTTGTCCTGCATCTCGCGGGACACTTCCACGAATCTCTCCCAATCGGTAAACTCCTTGAAGTCGGCATTTATCGCATGTTTCGCATGCACCATTCTCAAAATATCCAACACGTGTGAATGGCCATAGAAAACAAACTTGGTTCCCAGGTTCTTGCCCATATTCCAAACACTGATCAGCCAATAAGGAAATCCCACCTCCTTTTCAGCATTCTCCGGAATCACCACGACATATCTCTTTACCGTAGACATAGGCTGCATGGGACGATAAGCCATGGTCGTCGTGGCGCATTTACTCAACACCTCCTCCGTCAGTTTGCCGAGAAACGTATCGGAAATATCCTGCTGGGTGCGCAAGCCCAATACGATATCCGTAATCTTGTGCTCCTTGGCGACATTCCGGATTCCGTTGACGATATTCAAATCATAACGCAACACCGGCTCCACGTGATGCTCTGCCGCCGCCGCCACTTTTGCCGCCTTTTCCAGCAACAATTCCGAAACCTTCTCCGCCGAACGGTCGGTATTGTCGGACTTGATGATGCTCACCGCCACCATTTGCGCCTTGTTCCTGCGCGATTTAATGGCAACCCCCAGATTTATCAGCTCTTCGACCGTCTCCGAATTGCTCAAAGGTATCAATATTCGCTCCTGTTCATCGTCACCTATCCGATCGCCGTTCATTTCCAAGATGGCAATGTTCTGCGCCGCCCGCTGGGTCACAAACGAAGCAATGGTGCACGTGAAGAGTATCATGATGATTGTTCCGTTCAAAACATCCTCGTTCAACAAACGAATCGGATTGCCCGCCTCATCCGTTCCCACCACCACCTTGTAGCCGATCAACACGGCAGCCAACGTTGCGGCAGCCTGGGCATTGCTCAACCCGAACAGCAGGCGACCTTCGTCCCGGGTCAATTTGAAGCTCTTTTCCGTAGCCCATGCCGCAATGAACTTGGAAGCCGTGGCGACACCCACCATAACCACGGCGACCAGCAAGGCGGTCCACCCGGAGGTAAAAGTGCGTACATCCACCAACATCCCCACCCCTATCAAAAAGAAAGGGATGAATATGGCATTCCCCACAAAATCAATCCGGTTCATCAACGCCGAGGTATTCGGAATCAAGCGATTCAACGCCAATCCCGCAAGGAATGCCCCGATGATTGCCTCCAGACCGGCAGCTTCCGCCAAAAACGATGCAAAAAACACCAAAGCCAGTACAAAAATGTATTGACCGACCGAATCTTCATACCGTTTGAAAAACCAGCGTCCGAGCATCGGGAATACCACCACGACTACGGCAATAAACACCACGCTCGAAATCCCCAGTTTCATCCAAAAACGAGGACTGATTTCGCCGGTTGACATACCCACGACCACCGCCAAAACCAGCAAAGCCAGGATACAGGTAATCACCGTTCCGCCGATGGCAATGCTCACCGCCTTGTTCTTCGTGATGCCGTACTTGCTGACAATCGGATAAGTAATCAGCGTATGAGAAGCATACATGCTGGCAAGCAACACCGACGTCGGCCAGGAAAAATCCAGCCAATACACACCCGTCAGCACTCCCATGAGCATCGGGATGACAAACGTGTAAAAACCGAAAACCAGCGTCTTGCCGTAATTCTTCCGCAAGTCCGCCATATCGATTTCCAGACCGGCAATGAACATGATATACAACAGCCCGACCGTCCCGAACAATTCCATACTGCTGTCCCGGGACATGATTCCGAAACCGTTGGGACCGATAACCGCCCCCGCAAGAATCAAGCCTATCAAATCCGGAATCCTCAAACGGTGCAAAACGACAGGAGCCAGCAGGATAATAAAGAGAATAATGGAAAATATCAATACCGGATTCGTCAAGGGCAAATTAAAAACATCCAATAACATAGGCTCAGCGAATTAATTTCGGACATACAAATTTAATAAATTTATCGCATACCCGTGTCGACTTCCGGTCGAATACATTGGTTTATAAAACTATAAATTTCATAAAGAATGGCAACACAACAAGGAAATAAAAGCAGGGAGAAGAAATCTCATCCACTCCCCCAACTTTAAACTTTACAAACTTTATGAACTTTATAAACTGTCTCACTCTTCATACCGGACAATCGTCTGCTCCCGGTCCGGCCCCACCGAAACGATTTTTACCGGAACGCCCAGTTCCTCTTCCAGAAAACTCACATAAGCGTTGAACTCCTCGGGAAATTCGTCTTCCGAAGTCATCTTGGTCATATCCGTCTTCCAGCCCGGGAACTCGACATACACCGGTTCCACCGATTCGCAAATGTCAAACGGGAACTCCTCGGTTTCCTCGCCATTCACCCGATAAGCCACGCACGCCTTGATGGTATCGAAACCGTCCAGCACATCGCTTTTCATCATAATCAACTGGCTGACCCCGTTAATCATCACGGCATACCGCAACGCCACCAGGTCAATCCAGCCGCAACGACGTTTCCTGCCGGTCACCGCGCCGAACTCATGTCCCAGTTCACAAAGCCGTTCACCGGTTTCGTCAAACAACTCCGTCGGGAAAGGTCCCGCCCCCACCCGGGTGCAATAAGCCTTGAATATGCCGTACACCTCGCCGATATTCCGAGGAGCGACTCCCAGCCCCGTGCAGGCTCCCGCACATACCGTGTTAGAAGAAGTCACAAACGGATAAGAACCGAAATCCACATCCAGCATCGTGCCTTGCGCGCCTTCCGCCAGCACCGATTTTCCTTCTTTCAGCAAACCGTTGATAACGTGTTCGCTGTCAATCAAACGGAAGCGTTTCAAATATTCCAGCGCTTCAAACCACTCCTGCTCCAACGCCGCAATGTCGTATGTATAATTCAATCCTTTCAGGATCGTTTCATGCTTTTTCTTTGCCAAAGCATACTTCTCGTCGAAGTTATGCAAGATATCCCCTACCCTCAGCCCGTTGCGTCCCACCTTATCCGTATAGGTCGGTCCGATACCCTTGCCGGTAGTTCCGATTTTCGCCGTACCCTTGGCTGCCTCATAGGCGGCATCCAGTATGCGATGAGTCGGCATAATCAGATGCGCTTTCTTGGAAATGCACAACTGTCCGGTAAGGTCATGCCCGCTTGCAGCCAACGCCTCCGCTTCCTGCCGGAACAAAATGGGATCCAACACCACGCCGTTGCCGATAATGTTCATCTTCCCTCCTTGAAAAATTCCGGAAGGGATAGAACGAAGCACATATTTCTGCCCCTCAAACTCCAAGGTATGCCCGGCATTCGGACCTCCCTGGAAACGGGTTATCGCATCGTATTTCGGTGTAAGCACATCCACAACCTTGCCTTTCCCCTCATCGCCCCATTGCAATCCAAGTAATACATCCACTTTCATCTGTATCTTTTATTTTTGATTTCACAAACGCACAAAATTAGACAATTTTTTCTTTTCACAGAAAAAAACAACGAACATTATCCGCCAGCCGGCAAGCCGCTCATTCCCCGGAACGGCAAGCCTTGCACAGCCCGTAAATATACAGCAAATGATGATGTACCGAAAACTGGTACTTTTCCTCGATGCGCTCCACCACCTCGTCTATCCGGGAATCGGAAAACTCCTCCACCTTTCCGCATTTCTGACAAATCAGGTGCTCGTGGTGCTGATTGTTGAAAGCCTTCTCATACTGGGCGATATTGTTCCCGAACTGATGTTTGATGACCAGCCGGCAATCCAGCAAAAGCTCTATGGTATTGTAAAGCGTCGCCCGGCTCACCCGGTAATTCTTGTTCTTCATAAAAACATAGAGCGACTCAATATCAAAATGTCCCGAATGCGAATAAATCTCATCCAGAATGGCATACCGCTCAGGCGTTTTCCGATGCCCTTTCTTTTGCAGATATGCCGTAAAAATCTCTTTTACCGTATTCTTTATCTTCTCCATGACCGCGTTCCTTTATTCCCTGGTTTTACCCTCAACCGCAGCATTCAGGACGGATTAACCTTCCGCCTCCACTCTTGCCACGCTTTCCACCCCTTTCACTTGAGATATCCGGGAAACGATATTGCTCAAATCCTCCGTATTGTGCACATACAGATGAATCACACCCTCAAAAATCCCGTCCAGGGAATCGAAATGAATCATCCGCATATTCACCTTCTCTTCCTTGGCAACCAACGTGGTAATCTCGCTCACGATTCCCGACGAATCGATACCGGTGATCTTTATCACGGCCAAAAAAGACATCAGCTTGTGGCTCACCCACTTCACCGGCACAATCTTGTCGCCGAAACTTGCCATCAGCCGGATAGCTTCCGGGCAGGAACGCTTGTGGACCGTGACCCTCGTCCCGGCGATATTCAGTCCCACCACGTCATCCCCCGGAATGGGATTACAACACGGAGCTATGGCAAAATCGGATTCCGGGTCGATAGGCAGATCCGCACCGGACTTCCGCCTGTCCTCCCCGTCTTTGCCGCTCCACAGGGACTGCAATTTCCAGTATTTCACAAAACGGTTTTCAGCCCTCTTCCGAAGCGCCTTCTCCAAATCTTCCTCTGTGATGTTCTGCTTCCCGATTTCGACATACAAATCCTCCCGATTGGGCAACATATAATGATTCAATGCCTTGTTCAAGGTCTCCGACGTAGGCGGCAAATCGAGTTTCTTCACCAACGCCTCATACACGTCAATCCCTTTCCTCAGCAACTCCTTCCGGTGTTTCTTGAAAGCCGCGTTGATGTGGGTTCGCGCCTTCGCCGTCACCACGAAATCCAACCACTCCTTCTGGGGCTTCTGCTTGTCGCTGGTCAATATTTCCACCTGATCGCCGCTGGACAACTTGTGGCTCATCGGCACTAATTTATGATTGACCTTCGCCCCGATGCAGGTATTCCCGATTTCGGTATGTATGTCATAGGCAAAATCCAGCGCCGTCGCCCCCTTGGGCAAAGTCCTCATGTACCCTTTCGGCGTGAAGACCCGGATTTCCTTCACAAACAGATTCAGTTTGAATTCATCCAGAAATTCCAATGCCGTGGCGTCCGGCTGGTCCAGTATCTCCTTGATGCCCGCCAGCCACTTGTCCAATTCGGAACTTTCGCCCTCATTCTTGTACTTCCAATGAGCCGCCAGTCCTTTCTCCGCCACCTCGTCCATCCGCTCCGAACGAATCTGCACCTCAAACCATTGCCCCTCGGGTCCCATAACCGTCAGGTGCAGCGCCTCATACCCGTTCGCCTTGGGCACGCTCACCCAGTCCCGGATACGTTCCGGCTTCGGACTGTAAATATCGGTAATCAAAGAATAGATGTTCCAGCACTGCCACTTCTCGGGCTGATCCTCTTTCGGCTTGAACACAATCCGGACAGCAAGCAAATCATAAATCTCGTCAAAACTGATGTTGCGCCGCTGCATTTTCGACCACACGGAATACACGCTCTTGGTCCGGGCGGTAATGACATAGTCATACCCGTTGTTGTCGAGCTGTTGTCGAATCGGCCGGATGAACTCCTCGAACAAATCGGAGAACTGCCGTTTGTAAGCCTCTATCTTCCGGTCAATCACCTCATACTCCTCCGGATGCTCATACTTCATACTCAAATCCTCCAGTTCCGTCTTGATGGCATGAAGCCCCATGCGGTGAGCCAAAGGAGCATATATGTACAGCGTCTCGCTAGCAATCTTCACCTGCTTGTGCTCGGGCATGGACGCCAGTGTACGCATATTGTGCAGCCGGTCGGCTATTTTTATCAGAATCACCCGCACATCATCCGCCAGCGTAAGAATCATTTTCCGGAAACTCTCCGCCTGCAGGCTGGTGTCCGACCCCATAACGCCGCTGATTTTCGTCAGCCCGTCCACAATGGTCGCCACTTTCGCCCCGAAAAGATTCGAAATGTCCTCAACCGTGTAATCGGTGTCCTCGACCACATCGTGAAGCAAGGCGGCAATGACCGAAGTAGTGCCCAGCCCAATCTCCTGCGTGGCAATCTTCGCCACCGCCAAAGGGTGCATGATATAAGGTTCGCCCGACCTTCTGCGCACACCTTTATGGGCCTCGTTGGCAAACTCAAAAGCCTCCTTGATTCTGTGCCTGCTCTCTTTCGAAGTATCCTTCCGCAAAGATTTCAGTAAATCCTCAAAAGCCTCCTTGATCTGTTCCTGTTCTGTCATATCCTGATTGCAACTGGCCATATCTTATGAGTTCAAAGATATAAAATAAACTTTACAAACTTTATAAACTTTAAGAACTTTGTAACTTTATAAACTAACACATTCAATCTCATGCCCCATGAAAACAGTCGCCATGCGTTCGAAAAGCCCGGCATTGTCCGTCGTATAATAGGATACACATCCTCCACGCCCCAGTTTCTCCTCCATTTCAGGATGCCGGACCAGATAATCTGCCAAGCTGTCGGCGACAATGTGCCCCTGACCGATAATCTTCACGTGCGGCGGAACAAAACGGGCAATCAGCGGACGCAGCAAAGGATAATGGGTACACCCCAGCACAATCGTGTCTATCTCGGCATCCTGCTCGAACAATTGTGTCAAATACTTGCGGACGAAATATTCCGTCCCCGTTCCCGTCAACTCGTTGTTCTCCACCAAAGGCACCCACATTGGGCAAGCCAGCTGAGTGATTTTGAATCGACCGGCTCCATACAGTTTTTCGATTTCTATCGGATAAGATTCTGAAGCCACCGTTCCGCGGGTCGCCAAAATCCCGATGTGTCCGTTGACGGAATAACGGGACAACGCCTCCACGCTCGGACGAATCACCCCGAGCACCCTCTTTTCCGGAGCCAGGACAGGCAAGTCCACTTGCTGAATCGTCCGCAACGCCTTGGCGGAAGCCGTATTGCAGGCGAGGATGACCAGCCGGCATCCCATCTCGAAAAGACGGTTCACCGCCTCCCGGGTATATTGATAGACCACCTCGAACGACCGGCTCCCGTAAGGAGCCCTGGCGTTATCGCCCAAATAGATGTAATTGTATTGAGGCAGCACATTGACAATCTCCTGCAAAATGGTCAGACCGCCGTAACCGGAATCAAAAACCCCTATGTGTTCACCTGCTGGCATAACTATTCCTTCATTAAGCAAGACAAAAATAACGCATTATTTCAAAAAAATATCTCTTCCCGATGGAGATATCAGAAAGAGACATTTTATTGGTCCGGATGCCGAAAATTACTGCAATCCTAATTTTTTCTTTACCAAAGGCAGGACATCTTCCGCCGTTTCTGCCGTATAAAGCAATGCGCCGGTGTCATAGATATAAACGAAACCGTTCTCCTTGCCCACAGCCTTGATGGCAACCATCGCCTTGGTCACAATCGGATTCATCAGATCCTCCCGGGTCTTCTGCAGATTCTCCACGGCGATTTGCTGGC
>CAYNXE010000009.1:0-24138 GCA_964400995.1 uncultured Odoribacter sp. | reverse complement strand
GGCAATATTCTGATTGCCGAACCTTTTTTGAAGGGGAAATATTTCTCCCTTTCCGTTATTTTTATGGTGGAGCAGGACCATTGCGGAAACGTGGGATTCGTCTTGAACAAACCGATGTCTTATCGGGCTTCGGAGTTGGTGACGGAACTGGCGGGCATTGATTTTCCGGTGTATATCGGCGGACCGGTGGAAACCAACCAGTTGTATTATCTTCACAGTCATCCGGAGGTGGGGGATGCCTTACACATTGTGGACGGCATTTATTGGGGCGGCGATTTTGCCATGCTGACCCGGCTTTTGCAGGAGAAGAAAATCAAGGCGGACGAAATTCGTTTTTTTGCCGGATACAGCGGTTGGGATAAAGGGCAGCTGGAAGCCGAATTGGAAGAAAATTCATGGATGGTGGGAGACATTACCCGGGAACGGTTTTTCGGGTCGTCCCATGAAGATATTTGGGAGCGTTCGATGAGTGAACTGGGAGAACGTTATCGGATTTGGGCCAATTTCCCCCAGGATCCGATGGTGAATTAAACTATAAATAGCAGGCCGTTCTATCGCTGTCCCTTACGGGAGAGAGGAAAGTCCGGGCAACACAGGACATCGTGCTTCTTAACGGGAAGATGTTCGCGAGGGCATAGTAACGTAACAGAAAACAACCGTTCCTTTGGAACAAGGGTGAAAAGGCGGGGTAAGAGCCCACCGGTGTCGCGGGCGATCGCGGCAGCCGTACGTCTCACGAGTTGCAAGGCCATGTATACCGGCGAATATGGTTGGTCCGACCATTGCCGGGGGGTAGGCTGCTGGAGCTGTAAAGTGATTTGCAGCGTAGATAAATGATAGAAACCGAAAGGTACAGAACCCGGCTTACAGGCCTGCTATTTTTTATTTTGTGCAGACAATAAAAAAGATATGCCGCATCAGAAAAGGCGGATGGCGTTTGATTAAAAACAGATTTTCATGAAATCGATACGTGAGATTTACAACATAGGCTACGGGCCGTCCTCCAGTCATACCATGGGACCCAGCCGTGCTGCGGGCTTTTTTACCGAGAAACATCCGGAGGCGGAGAAAATCAGAGTGACCTTGTATGGCAGTTTGGCGTTGACCGGCAGGGGGCATGGCACGGATGCCGCCATCCTGAAAGTGATGAATCGTCCGGAAAACACCGAAATCATCTGGCAGCCGGACGTCACTTTGCCGAGGCATCCTAACGGCATGCTGTTCGAGGCGTTGGAAGGCGACCGGGTGATAGACAGTTGGACGGTGTACAGTGTAGGCGGTGGAGCCTTGTGGGATGAGCATGGAACTTTCGACGGGGGAGACTTGTATCCCCGGACTACCATGGCGGAAATCATCAAGTGGTGCCTGGACGAAGGGTGCACGCTGGTGGATTACGTGGAAAAGTACGAGGGAAAAGAGATTTTCGATTACCTGGAAGAGGTGTGGAGGCAGATGCAGGAAAGTGTTGAAATCGGACTGAAAACGGAAGGCGTGTTGCCGGGTGCTCTGAAATTGGCACGCAAGGCGAGTTCCTATAATATCAAGGCTATGCAGTCGGCGGGTTCTTCCCGTACCATGGGCATGCTTTTTGCGGCGGCATTGGCTGTTTCGGAAGAGAACGCAGGGGGAGGGAAAGTGGTCACTGCACCGACTTGTGGAGCATCGGGAGTCGTGCCTGCCGTCATGTATTTTTTGAAACACGACCAGAAAATGCCGGACTACCGGATTATCCGGGGATTGGCGACAGCGGGGCTGATTGGCAACATCGTGAAAAGCAACGGTTCGATTTCCGGTGCGGAGGTAGGCTGCCAGGGTGAGCTGGGAACGGCTTGCGCCATGGCTGCGGGTGCCGCGACACAGGTGTGGGGAGGTACTCCCCGGCAAATCGAATATGCTGCCGAAATGGGCTTTGAACACAACTTGGGACTGACTTGCGATCCGGTTTTGGGATACGTGCAGATTCCTTGCATTGAACGGAACGCCTTTGTGGCTCAAAAGGCACGGGAAGCCGCCCTGTATGCGTTGTTCTCCGACGGTCGCCACATGGTGTCGTTCGATGAAGTGGTGAAAACCATGATGGAGACCGGCAAGGATATGCAGGCAAAATACCGGGAGACCAGCCTGGGCGGATTGGCAAAGGTGTGCATGAAGAAACTGGATTTTGTTGCCGGGAAAAATAAGGACTGAACGCAACCAAAACGGTTGACCGACGTTAATCCTGTATTGACAAGGTAGTTCATTTGAAAAATAAAAGACCAATATGGATAGGGTAAAGCTAAAAGTTTTAGGACTTTCGTACAGCATGTCACAGACAAGCGCCTATGCACTCATATTGTCGGATGAGTCGGATGCACACCGGATTCCCATTGTCATCGGAACGTCCGAAGCACAGTCAATTGCCTTACAGCTTGAGAAAATCCAGTCGAAGCGGCCGTTGACCCATGATTTGATGAAGTCGCTGGTGGACGCCGTGGGGGCGGTGTTGAAAGAAGTGTTTATTTGCCGATTGGAATCGGGAATCTTTTATTCCGAATTGTTTTTCGATACGGGCAAGAGCGTGATTAAGCTGGACTCCAGAACCTCCGATGCCATTTCGCTGGCTTTGCGTTGCGAATGTCCGATTTATACGACTCCGGAAATTATCGCAAAGGCGGGAATCGTCGTCGTACATGAGGAAGGAACCGCCAAAGAGCCGAACGTCGTGCGTGTGACAAGACGCAACGAGGACGATATGTCGGGCTATTCCGAACAGGAACTCGTCCGGATGTTGAACGATGCAGTCGAGAAAGAGGAGTATGAAAGGGCGTCCAAACTCCGGGACGCCATCCGGAAAAAGAATCCGCAATAGAAAATTTAACCTTATAAGTTTATGAATACGATTCGATTTGATTACAGTAAAATCTGTAAGTTTGCAAGTAAAGCTGAAATAGAAGCCCTTTATCCGGAGGCCGTGGAAGGTTTGAAACGGTTGAAAGACGGAACCAGCAAAGGAAATGATTTCTTAGGCTGGCTGGATTTGCCCTTGATGTCTCCGGAACTGCTGACCGACATCGAAAAGACGGCGGCGGATTTGCGTGCGCGTACGCAGGTCGTGGTGGTCATCGGTATCGGAGGCTCTTATCTGGGAGCCAGGGCGGTCATCGAGGCGCTTTCGGACAGTTTCCACAATTACGGCGATGCGGACATGAAAGTGGTTTTTGCCGGACACAATATCGGGGAGGATTATTATCATGAATTGATGAATTACCTGGCAAACAAGGAGTTTGGTATCTGTGTGATTTCCAAATCCGGAACGACCACCGAACCCGCCATTGCTTTCCGTTTGTTGAAGGAACTTTTGGAGAGAAAAGTAGGACGTGAGGAAGCGGGCAGGAGAATCGTCGCCATTACGGATGCCAGCAAAGGGGCGTTGCGCACGCTGGCGGAGCAGGAAGGCTACAAGACTTTTGTGATTCCCGACAATGTGGGCGGACGTTTTTCGGTGCTGACTCCTGTCGGATTGCTGCCCGTTGCCATTGCCGGATTCGATATTCGCAAACTGATGGAAGGCGCTGCGGAAATGCGCAAGGCTTGCTTCGAGCGTGAAGACAATATCGCCGTTGAATATGTTGCAGCCCGTTCCGCTTTGTATCGGAAAGGATACGCCGTTGAATTGCTTGCCAATTTTAATCCAAAATTGCATTACATTACGGAATGGTGGAAACAGTTGTACGGAGAAAGCGAAGGCAAGGAACAGAAGGGAATTTTTCCTGCCGGTGTGGATTTTACCACCGATTTGCATTCCATGGGGCAATACATCCAGGAAGGCAGGCGCATGCTGATGGAAACGGTCATTTCGGTGGAAAAACCGGACTACAAGGTGGAGATTCCCTCGGATGCGGCGAATTTGGACAAATTGAATTTCCTGGCAGGCAAACGGGTGGATCAGGTAAACAAGATGGCGGAACTGGGCACCCAGATTGCACACGTGGACGGCGGTGTGCCCAATATGAAAGTCGTTATGCCGGAATTAAATGCTTCGTATATCGGGCAACTGTTTTATTTCTTTGAACTGGCTTGCGGAATCTCCGGAAATATGCTGGGCGTGAATCCGTTCGACCAGCCGGGTGTGGAGGCTTACAAGAACAATATGTTCGCCCTGCTGGACAAGCCCGGATACGAGGAGGCTTCCAAAGCCATCAAGGCAAAATTGTAAATTAGGCGAAAGATAAACCCATAAATGATTGATTATGAAAATGTCATTAAAAATGTGTGCGCTCGTTGTCCTGTTGGTGGTGGGCATGAGTTCTTGCTTGAAGATGAATGATTCTTTCAATATGTACGTGCAATATTCGTATGCTCTTCAGAATGATAATGGGAAGTTTACGCCTCAGGTTCGTTTGGTGGGCAATGACTTGGAATCGGTATCAGTCAATATAACCGGTAAAAATTTTGCTTTCAGAAAGTTGAATGATTTTACCTGGGAGTTGACCGATAATTTCTTCTTTCCATTAGAGGAGTTGGACAGCATTCCTGCCGGTTATTATGTGCTGACGGCAAACGGGTTGAACGGGAAAAGCGAAAGTTTAGGGCTTGGTTTTTTGGAAGTCAAGAAGAAAATGTCTTCCGTTGACCTGACCACCCTGGAGTACAGTGAAAAGAACCTGAAAGTGGAATTAGCGGATTCCGTACAAAATGCCACGGTTTATTATCTCATGATCAAAATTCCGACAGCGACAAATTCTTCTACCTATGCCATGTGGATGCCTTATAGCAAACTGGACTTGACCGGGGACACCGGGGAAAAGAAGTTGTCCGCCACGGTATCCATTTCCAATCTCGGAACCGAAAAATACCGGTTTGCCGTAGGAGCAAGTTATGGTTCAGCTATTCGCATCAGTGAAAAGACCATTGCGGTAGAAAACGAAAAGCAAGTAGAATAGGGGCGGGAACTCCTTGAAATGAAAAATCCGGCTAATTCATCACAAATTAGCCGGATTTTTCTTTATGTCGTTCCAACATCCTATTTTAAGTAGGGTTTTGTCAAGACAACCGTACCGTGTCCATGGCGATAACCAGTTCTTCGTCCGTGGTGATGGCCATGACTTTGGTGCGGGAATCCGGCGTGCTGAGCATCGCATCCGCGCTGCGGGTACGACTGTTCACTTCTTCGTCCAGCTTGATGCCCAGGTACTCCATATCCCGGCATACCGCCTGACGAACCGGCTGGTCGTTTTCGCCAATGCCTCCGGTGAAAATAACCAAATCAACTCCGTTCAAAATGGCGGCATAGGCACCGATGTATTTTTTTACATTGTGCACGAATACGTCCAACGCCAGTTTGGCTCTTTCGTGTCCGTTCTCCTTGGCGGTAGTCAATTCGCGGAAGTCCGAGGAAACGCCGGAAATGCCTTGTACTCCGGATTTTTTATTGATTAAAGCATTGAGCTGTTCGGTACTCAATCCTTCCTTTTCCGCAATGTAAAGTAAGGCTCCCAGATCCAAGTCCCCGGCACGGGTACCCATGACCAGTCCGGCTACCGGGGTAAAGCCCATGGAGGTGTCTACCGATTTGCCTTTCTCGATGGCGGTGATGGAAGCACCGTTGCCCAGGTGGCAGGTGATGATTTTCTTTTCCTGGATATTCCAGCCCAGCAATTTGCAGGCTTTCTCGGCGACGAATTTATGTGAGGTGCCGTGAAAACCGTATCTTCTGATGCCGTATTTTTCGTAATATTCATAAGGAATACCGTACACATAGGCTTTCTTGGGCAGTGTCTGGTGGAAAGAGGTGTCGAATACGGCGACTTGAGGAACGGAGGGGAGCAATTTTTCCATGGTCTCGATTCCTTTCAAGTTTGCCGGATTGTGCAAGGGAGCGATTTCTGCCAAGGCTTTGATTTTTGCCTTTACGTCTTCGTTCACCTTGACGCTTTCGGAGAAATATTCTCCACCGTGAGCCACCCGGTGTCCTACGGCATTGATTTCATTCAGGGATTTCAGGATTCCGTGCTTTGCATCCGTCAATGCTTTGAGAATCAAATCCATTCCCACGCTGTGGTCGGCTATGGGCTGTTCGATGACCACTTTGTCTTTTCCTTCCGGTTTGTAGGTAAAGCTGCCGCAAGCCAGTCCGATTTTCTCAACGATGCCTTTTGCCAGCAGCACCGGCTGGGCGTCCATGTTCAATAACTGGTATTTGATGGAAGAACTTCCGCAGTTCAATACTAAAACATTCATTTTTCAGCTGATTTAAAATCTTTGCAATGGCTGTCCGCCCAAAGATATTCGTTCGTAAATAGATTAATTCAAACCTGCGGCCTGATTTACCGTAATGGCAACCAGATTGACGATGTCGCTGACCGAGCATCCTCTGGACAGGTCGTTGATTGGAGCCGCCATGCCTTGAAGCACGGGTCCTACGGCTTCGATGCCGGCGATGCGCTGTACCAGCTTGTAGCTGATGTTGCCGACTTCCAGGCTCGGGAATATCAGGACGTTGGCTTTTCCGGCAACCGGACTTCCCGGAGCCTTGCTTGCTCCGACAGAGGGTACCAGGGCGGCATCCGCCTGCATTTCACCGTCAATCATCACGTCGGGTGCCATTTGTTTGGCGAGTTCGGTGGCTTTCACCACTTTGTCCACCAGTTCGTTCTTGGCTGACCCTTTGGTGGAGAAACTCAACATGGCGACACGCGGTTCGATTTTGGCAATGGCACGTGCCGTTGCTGCCGTGGAAACGGCAATTTGTGCCAATTCTTCCGCCGTGGGGTTGGGGAGTACGGCACAGTCGGCGCATACGATCAAACCGTTTTCTCCGTATTCCGGTTTGTTGGTCAGCAACAGGAATGCTCCGGATACCACGGAAATGCCCGGTAACGTTTTTACAATCTGCAATGCCGGACGCAATACGTCGCCGGTGGCATTTTTAGCTCCCGCCACTTCTCCGTCGGCGTCTCCGCTTTTAATCATCAAGGTGGCCAGATAGAGCGGATCGGTCACCAGTTTCAGCGCCTGTTCCTTGGTCATGCCCTTGCTTTTGCGCAATTCTACCAACAAATCGGCGTATTGTTCTTTTTTGGCATGTGCCTGCGGGTTGACAATGGTCGCTTTTCCGATGTTTTTCAACTGATGCTTTTCAGCCAGGGCGGAAATTTCCGCCGGGTCACCAATCAGAATGATGTTGGCGATGCCTTCGCCGATAATCTGGTCTGCTGCCTGAATCGTCCGTTCTTCAGTTCCTTCCGGCAGAACAATTGTTTTGTTCTGCTTTTTCGCATTTGCTTTGATTTGCTCTAAAAGTTCCATTGTATTGTATTTTTATAAATATTGTTTCCGTATAGTTTCACAAAAGTAGAAATAAAATAGGGAAAAGAAAAAGAGTTGACTTGAAAAGGTCAACTCTTTTTTTTGATGTGATTCAGACTTATTCGCCCTCTCTGTAAATGGTGACGCAAGTGTTTGCATTACCTATATCAATACCTACGGCCAATTGGGGATTTCTGAATATCTTGATTTCTTCCGAGTCCACATTGTTGGGGATGTTGTCCTTGCTAGTGTTTGCCTTGAGCTTTGAATTGAGGCAATATCCCTGGGATGCGCATCTTTCTGCTTCCGGATAAACCACAACGTCCACAATGCTTCCGAATTCTTCCTTGAAGCTGTTGACCAATTCGGGGTAGAGGGCGCCGCCTCCGACCAGATACATTTTGGTGCATTTGTTGAAATCGTCATCGGTGAACGCTCTTCTCAAATTGGGAGCGATGATTTCCTGATAGTACATTTTCAGCACTTTCTCACGAAGGTCCAGAATGTTCTGTCTTACCCTGTTCACCGTGATGCTGCCTTTCTGGAAAGCCACATCGATTTGATGTTCCGTCTTCAGGTTCAGGTAGAAGTCTTTTGCCAATTCGTTGGACAGCAGATTAACGGCGTGGCGGATTCCGTGCGTACTGACAGCGGAACGGTTGACCAAACCGGCACGAGTGGAAACAACGGCCTCGCACGTACCATAACCCAGACTGACAATGAAGAAGTTCTCTTTTTCTTGCAGGCTGCCTTCCCGGATAGCTATCGAACAACCCATAATTTCAGGGATGACTTCCACTTTTCCGACATTCACCTCACGTTTAATCACTCCAGGACCTCCGAAAGTAGCAGCGTCATAGTTGATGACGTGACGTCCCTGAAGAATTTCCGTTGCCTTGTCCCGATAAAGCATATAGGTGGCAAACGGGAAACCGGTGGTCAGGTAGATTTCTTCCTCGCCCTTGGGCTGGGTCAGCAACAAACCGGTTTTGCTCAACAGCTTGTATTCTTCATCCGTGGGAGCGGCGTTAATGCTCTTGTGCGGAGAATATCCTTCCGACAATGCCAGATTACCCACAATATAATCGGTATCGTCGATATTGATCTTGATACCATCTAAGATATTTTCAGCAATGTTCTTAAGCTCTCGATTCGTGGCTTCGTACACGCTGGGAAAATTATAAGACTTCAACATTTTATGGAATGTTTAAAATTTCACACAGATAATTCAGAAATCACGGACAAATCTAAGTAAAATATTTTAAAACGTGCTTGTTTCACCGTAAAATTCGCAAAAAAAATCATTTTGAACGATGGAAAAGACAATTTTTTCATCTTCCCCCGGAATTTGAAATGCCCGGGCTTATGCTTCAAGTTTGAATCTAATGCGCAGAATATCATTCTGATAGTCCGTGCTGATGATTTTAAATCTGCCGATTTCCGAGGTGTTGGCGACGTGTTGTCCGATGCAGGCGCAAACATCGTAATTTCCGATGCGGACGATGCGCAACGTTTCGCTGGCGTCTTCGGGCAGTTTGCTCAAATCTACTCCCTCCGGCACATTTTGTCGGGAAACGAACTCGACGGTCACCGGCAGGTTTTCGGAGATGACCCGGTTCACCTCGTTCTCTATCTCCAGAATCCGCTCCGGAGTGGGAGCGGGGGCCAGCGTATAGTCGCACTTGCTTTTCTTGCGTTCGATGTGCGTGTTCCGGGAGCGTTCACAGCCGAACAGCCGCCCCATGGTCTGGTTCAAAATATGCTCCGCCGTGTGCATGGGCGGGTATTCCTGTTTGTTGTGGGCGTTGAGCTGAGGTTCTTGTTCCATATTCATTGTTTTTATCATTGGGCTTGTCCGCCAAAGGTATCACATTCTGGTGGATTTTTGTGCGATTGTCCCCGGATTTGTCCGTTTATATATGAATAAAATGAAATCTTCGATAAAAGATTGCATTCCGGAAGCCAATCCTATTGCAATATTATAAAAAAGTCATTACATTTATAACCGAAATTGAATGCTCGGTGTATTAATTAAAGTCTGTCGTTATGAATGGTTCGGGAAAAAATGGTTTTATCTCGTCCGGAAGGTTCGGGAAACCGGAAGATATGATTCAACATTTGCTGATGGCAAAGGTGGCGGAAGAACGCTTTGACCACTGGGGATGCCTGTCTTTTTCAAAGGCGATGTCCCGAATCATCTGCCTGTCGCTTGTCCATAAAATCGGGGAAAATTAAATTTCTCTGCAATAAGGAAAGTGGCAGATTGAATTTGTTTGACTATCTTTGTGCGCTGATGGATGAACATCCGGCAAAACGGATGGGAGTCCGATAAATGTAGTTTAAATAAAACTGTTATTATGAAGTTATTAGAAGGAAAAACCGCACTGATTACCGGTGCTTCACGTGGTATTGGAAAAGCTGTTGCTTTGGCCTTCGCCAAGGAAGGTGCGAACATCGCTTTTACGGATTTGAGATATGACGAAATCGCTCAGGCCACGGAAAAAGAGATTGCCGCCTGCGGAGTAAAGGCCAAGATGTACGCATCCAATGCTGCGGACTTTGCCCAGACGACGGCTACTGTCGATGAAATCGTGAAAGATTTCGGCAGGATTGATGTATTGGTAAACAATGCCGGTATCACCAAAGATACGCTGTTGATGAGAATGACGGAGGAACAATGGGATGCTGTGATAAGCGTAAACCTGAAATCCGTGTTCAATTATACGAAAGCGGTTTCTGCCATTATGCTGAAACAGAAGAGCGGTTCCATCATCAGCATGAGTTCGGTGGTGGGTGTCAGCGGAAATGCCGGACAGGCCAACTATTCGGCTTCCAAGGCAGGTATCATCGGATTTACCAAGAGCGTTGCCAAGGAATTGGGTTCTCGGAACATCCGTGCCAATGCCGTTGCGCCGGGCTTCATCATCACCGACATGACCGCGCAGTTGCCCGAAGACGTCAGAAAAGAGTGGGCTGCCAAGATTCCGTTGAAACGCGGCGGTACGCCGGAGGACATCGCCAAGGTTTGTTTGTTCCTGGCTTCCGATTTGTCCGGATATGTAACCGGCCAGGTCGTTCATGTTTGCGGCGGAATGAATATGTAATCTATGCTTTGGGTTCAGATTTGCGGTTATTGTACAATAGCCGTAAATCTGACCTATAAATGCTAATATAATTGGTTCGGAGTGGTATTTGAATATTCTTATTGGTGGATGCTGCCTGCCGTTCTGCTGTCGCTGGCGGTGGGCTATCTCAAGTTTAAGAAGTTGTCCGGATTGCCGGATATTCCCGGAGGTATTTCCATCGTCGTTCCGATACTTCGTTTTCTGGTTGTTTTCACTCTCCTGTTGCTTCTGCTGAATCCGGCGTTGTCCATTTTGCACCGCATCAAAGAAAAGCCTTTGCTGGTTGTCGCCCAGGATAATTCCTTGTCCATATTGAAGAATAAGGATTGCTTGTATTATCAGTATGAATACAGGGCATCTTTAGAGAAGGCGTTGGATGTGCTGGGGCGCAAGTTTGAGGTGGTGCCGTTCACTTTCGGTTCCGCCGTCCGCCGGAACGGCACGTTTGATTTTACGGAGAACCGGACGGATATGGCCGAGATGCTGGAATATGCGGACCGGAATTTCGTGGCACGCCGTCCCGAAGCGATGATTCTGCTTTCGGACGGGATTGGCAATGCCGGGGTCAATCCTTTGTACAAACTCCCGTCTTTCCCCGTGCATACGGTGGGATTGGGCGATACGGTCTGTTATCCGGATGTGTATGTCCGCAGCGTGGATGCCGACAAATTTAATTTTCTGAATACCCTTTTCCCGATAAAAGTGGAGGTTGCCGCCTTGAAACAACAGGGACGGCAAATGAAATGCTCGTTGCTGGAAAACGGAAAGACGATAGCGGAGCGGAAAATCCGGGTGGACCAGGATAATTTCTTGTCCGAGCTGACGTTTGAAGTGGAAGCCAAGCGAAAAGGGGTCATCCGCTACGAGGTTGTCCTGGAAACCGAATTTGCGGAACGGACGTTGGAGAACAACCGGGCGGAGACCTGGGTGCACGTCATTGACAATTCCGCGGACATTGCCATTGTCGCGGCGGCGCCGCACCCCGACATCGCCGCGGTGGTCGGTGCGATAAACGTATCGGGGATGTACCGTTGCCGGGAACATCGCCTGAACGAATCCTGGGACACGCTGAAAGCCAACTTGATTATCCTGCACAATCCGGATCCTTTCTCCCGGGAGTACCAGCAACTGGCGGAGGAGGCGGGGAAACGCAAGATTTCCTTGTGGTACATCCTCACGGAGCGGAAAAACATCGTCGATTTTTCCCGGTATGAGAAACATTACCAGGTTGATTTGAATCCGGAGTTGAATGAATACGCAACCCTTCGGATGAATCCCGCTTTCCCTTATTTTGAATTTACAGATGAAGAAGTGGCAGGCTTTACCGCTTATCCGCCCCTGACCGTTCCTTTCGGTGAAATCAATCCGCTTGCCGGCAAGGTGCTGTTCAATCAGGCGGTAAAGAATACGCCCACCCGGAACGGAATGCTGGCCTTTTACGAGCAGGCGGACAAGCGCATCGCCTATTTCTGGGGCGAAGGCTTGTGGAGGTGGCGTTTTTATTCTTATCAAGAAAACGGAAACCACGAATTGTTCAATACGTTGATTCATAAGATTGTCGGCTACCTGGCAACGAAAAAGGGGAACGAGCGTTTTATCCACGACATCAAGCCGGTGTATGGCGAAACGGAGGAGGCGGTAATTCATGCGGAACTGTACAACGACAGTTATGAATTGGTGAATAAGCCCGAAGTACGACTGGAACTGACGCACGATGAAAAGACGTTTGCTTATGCCCTGAACCGCAACGGGGAAAAATATCGTATCAATCTGGGCAACCTGCCTGCCGGCGAATACGCTTATCACTTGTCAACGGATTTGAAAGGGGAGACTTTCCATAAAAAAGGTGTCTTTTATGTCCGGAATCACAATCCGGAATTGAATGACGTGGTTGCCGACCGTCAGTTGTTGCGGTCGCTTGCGGAAAATTCGGGCGGTCGCTTCTTTCGTGCCGATGAATTGGATGGGCTGGTGCGTTTCCTGGAGAACAACGACCAGTTAAAGCCTGTCTATAAGCAGGAAACGGAGTTTATCAGTCTGAGCCGGATGAAAATATTGGGACTTGTTCTGCTGTTACTGCTGTGTGCGGAATGGTTTCTGCTCCGTTATTATGCGGATTGATTTTTGAAAAATAGGTTATGTTGGATATTTATAAAGCCTCGGCAGGTTCGGGCAAGACGTTTGCGCTGACCCTGGAATATTTCAGGATTATTTTCACGGCTCCCATTGAATACAGGAACGTTTTGGCGGTAACCTTTACCAACAAGGCGACCGAGGAAATGAAATCCCGCATCATCAATGAATTGCACCGTTTGGCGGAAGGCGAGGAAAGCGAGTACGGGAAAATACTGAAGCAGGAATTGCAGTTGAACGGGGACCAACTGAAGAACAAAGCCTCCCTGTTGCGAACGATGCTGCTTCACGATTACGGCCGTTTGGCGGTGACGACCATCGACCGGTTTTTCCAGCGCATATTGAAAGCCTTTACCCGGGAATTGGGCATATTTCCGGGATATAACGTGGAACTCGACAATGTGTTTGTCTTGCAGAAAGCCGTGGACAAGGTGATGCAGCAGGTCAAGGACAACCCGGAATTGCGCAGTTGGATTAGCGATTTGATGAACAGTAACGTGGAAGACGGCAAGTCCTGGAGCGTCAAATCCAAGATTGCCGAACTGGGCGAGGAGTTGTTCAAGGAAAATTATATGCTGCTGGACGAGCAGGTGGTCAAGAAGTTCGAGGACAAGCATTTTTTGAAAAACTTCCGGGATTTCCTGAATACCGTGACCAAGGAGTTTGAGGAGCAACTGACCGGAATTGCCGACAGTGCTTTGCAGGTCATCCGGCAGGCAGGATTGGAATTAAGCGATTTCAAAAGCGGAAAAACGGGGTGTGCCTCCTGGTTCTATAAACTGAAAGCCGGTAACTTTGACGCTCCGTCCGCCACCGTGCGGAAAGGAGGGGAAGACCCTGAAATGTGGGTGACCAAGACTTCCTCCAGGAAAAGTGACATCGAGGCTGTGCGGGGCGAATTGATGCGTTTTCTGCAACAGGCGCTTGAAGGGTTCGACCGGAAAAATGCCGCCTATCTGTCTGCCCGGCAGCTTGCCGGCAATCTCTATCAGTTGGGGATTCTCCACGATCTATACGGCGAGGTAAGGAATTATTGCGACGAGAAAGGCGTGATGTTGCTGAGCGATACCACGCATATCCTGAATTTGCTGATTGCCGGAAACGATACTTCTTTCCTGTTTGAAAAGTGCGGGAATTACTACAAACACCTGATGATTGACGAGTTCCAGGATACCTCGTCCATGCAGTGGAAGAATTTCAAGCCTTTGATGGTGAACAGTCTGGGCGAAGGCGCCAAGGCGATGATTGTCGGGGATGTGAAGCAGAGCATCTACCGCTGGCGAAACGGTGATTGGGGGTTGTTGGCAAAGGGGGTCGAGGAGCAGTTCCGCCACCTTGGGGTGAACCAGGTGGTACTCAAGGACAATTGGCGGAGTGCCAAGGATATTGTGGAATTTAACAATGATTTTTTTGAAACCGCCGCTGCCGCACTTTCCCGTCTGTATCTTTCGGAAGCCGGGGAGGACGACAAACGGGCGGATATGATACTGGAGGCTTACAAGGAATTGCGACAAACGCCCCGGCGACAGAAAACCGGTTATGTGGAGGTCACCTTCGGACCGGAAAAAAGGGAAGAAGGGAGCAATCTTGCCATTATGGAAGAGGTTGTCACCACGATAAACGACATTTTGGAACGGGGAGGAAAGCAGAAAGACATTGTTATTCTGGTCAGGGACGGAAAAGAAGGGGCGTTCGTGGCGGACTATTTTATGGAGTACAATAAAACCGCCGCTCAGCCGGTGAATTTTATTTCCAATGATTCACTGTATGTCTGGTCTTCGCCTTATGTGCAGTTTATCGTTGCCGTCCTGCGTTATCTGGCTGAACCTTACGACAAGGTGAACAAGGCGGTCATTTTGTATTTCTACCGCATTTTCATACGTGACGAGGAAAATCCTCGCCTGCATGCCCTTTTCCGGCAAACCGAGGAGGAGGACCTTTTTGTCCTGTTGTCCGTGGATTTTCATATCGAAAACGACATTGCCTTGTCTTATTCGCTTTATGAAACGATAGAACGGATTATTGACCGGCTGGCATTGAAGGACAAGACGCAGGAAGTGCCGTATTTAATCGCTTTCCAGGATATCGTGTACGAATACGAGACCAACAACTCCAACAGCATCACGCTGTTCCTGGAATGGTGGGAGAAAGAGCAGGGGAAAAGGGTGTTGAGCACTTCGGAAGAAATGGATGCCGTCAAAATCCTGACGATTCACAAATCCAAGGGGTTGGAGTTTGAATGCGTCATTCTGCCGTTCTGCACCTGGGAACTGGACAGTGTTCGCCCGGTGAGGTGCATCTGGTGCGGCAATGACGAACCGGGATTCAACGCTTTGGATTATGTGCCTTTGAACTATTCCTCCAAACTGGCGGATACGATTTTCCGGGAGGATTATTTCGACGAGCATCTGAAAGCGTATATCGACAACCTGAATCTGCTGTATGTCGCCTTGACGCGCGCCAAAACGGAATTATACCTCCTGCCTTATCACCCCAAACAGAACAAGGACGGAAGTACGTCGCTCGGCGATATCGGCGCGTTTGTCTGGCAGGTGCTGGAGGAAATGGGGGGCAAGTCCGGCGAGGAAACGAGTTTCCGGTACGGCAAGAAACTGCCGTTTACGGCAACGGAATCCGCAAGGCATGTGCCTTTGAGCCTGTCCGATTATCCGGTGTGGAGTCCCGGGGAACGAATCAGTGTCAAGTATCGTTACCAGGATTACACGGAACCCGCTGACGAGGAGCTTTCCGCTATTGATGAAGGGAAGTTGTTGCACGAAATCTTCAAGTCCGTCAAATATGCCGGAGACGTGGAACAAGCCGTGCAGAGGGCGTATATCGGCGGATTGATTCAATTCCGGGAAAGAGCGGATTTTTGCGCGAAGATTGCCGGATTCATCGACACTCCGGAGGCTTCTGCCTGGTTTTCGCCCGAATACGAGGTCATCAACGAAAAAGATTTGTTGTTTCCGGACGGAAAGAAAGCCCGTCCCGACCGGGTGATGATTGCGCCCGACGGCAAAGTGCTGGTCATCGACTATAAATTCGGACAAAATGTGAAGTCCGAATACCTGAAACAGGTTCGTTATTATTGCAACACGTTGAAGAAAATGGGATATGCCCGGGTGGAGGGTTTCGTTTGGTACGTGAAAATGGGCAGAATCGAATCGGTCGGATAATCGGAAAAGCGTGCCGTCTTATAGCAATCCGACACGCTTTTCACAACATTCCTTAGTAAGTCTTGGTTTCTACCTCGCCACGCAGCACCATAAGCCCGTTCATGGCCAAAGCCCGCATCTCGTCCTCTCCGGGGTAAACTTTGACCGGAGCGATGAAACGAACCAGGTCGGTGATGTAATCGGTGACGGGTTTTCCGTAGGCAATGCCTCCGGTCAGCAATATCGCATCGACTTTTCCTTTCAATACGGCTGCCATGGCGCCGATTTCCTTGGCAATCTGATAGCACATGGCATCCAGAATCAACGCATATTCGGCATCGCTTTCGGCTTTCTTTTCCACAAGCTGAAGGTCGTTGGTGCCCAGATAGGCAACCACACCGCCTTCTCCTTTGAGCATTTTCTTGACTTCCGCTTTCGGTTTGCCGCTGAAACACATTTCAACCAATGCGCCGGTGGGGAGGGAACCGGAACGCTCCGGAGAGAAAGGACCTTCACCGTCGAGGGCGTTATTGACATCGATAACGCGTCCCAGGCGATGCGCGCCCACCGAAATTCCGCCTCCCATGTGGGCGACAATCAGATTTAAATCTTCGTATTTTTTGCCCATCTCTTTCGCATAGGTCCGGGCAATCACTTTCTGGTTCAGGGCATGAAAAATGGAAACCCTTTTTATGGCGGGATGTCCGGACAGGCGGGCGATAGGCTCCAGTTCATCCACGACTACGGGATCCGCAATGTAAGCCTTGGTGCCGTTCCCGATTTCTTTGGCGATGTCCCGGGCGATAAGTCCTCCCAGATTGGACGCATGTTCACCCATCACCGGGTGTTCAAGATCGTGTGCCAATGCTTCGTTCACTTCGTAAATGCCCGATTCAATGGGTTTTACCAAACCGCCTCTGCCCACAATGGCCTGGAAGGAATGCGCATCTATGCCGGCCTTTTTCAATTCCGACAAGATGATGTTTTTGCGGAACTCGAACTGGGAGGCGACGGTTGAAAACGGAGCCAGCTCCTCTGCGGTGTGTCGCAAAGTGGCAGACCATATTTCTTTTTCGTCTTCAAATACGGCAATCTTGGTAGAAGTGGAACCCGGATTGATGGTTAAAATTTTAAATGACATAAGTATTCGTTTGTATTATGGGTTATTTTCTTCTACAAAAGTTGTAAATTGAAAGGAAAACTCAAAGAAAATAAAGCAAATTATTATAATTTTAGGAAATTCCTTTTCAAATCATAAAATATGTCCACCGGGAAAAACGGTTTTTCTTTCAGGAATCACCGGACTACGAGCAACCTTTCGTCATTCATGTATTGCATTTCAAACAGGTCGCGTTGCGGCCATTCCGTCACGGTCGCCATGGCGCGGTTCACGGCGGCATTGATGTAGTCGTGGAAGCAAGCGCCTTTCCAGCTGCTGGTATTGGTCAGGAAAACCCATGAATAACCGTCCGCCTGTCTTTTCATCAGAGCGCTGGTGCCCGCCAGTGTCCCGGTTCTGATCCAGTCGCCTTTGGAATTGGTTCTGATCCAGCCAATGGGGAGGGAATGTGGGATTTTACGGGTCATGTATTCTATGGACGCCGACGTAAGAATGTCCGGAATCTCGGGGTGATTGTCTATGGTTGCCAGAAAACGCAGCAATTCGGAAGGAGAGGCCACCCAACCGCCGGCGCCGTAGAGGTCCTCGATGTTGTTGCCGCCGTTGCTGCGGGGAACCAGTTGACCGCTGCCGTCGCAGGCAGGTATCAGTTCGGCGTTTTCCACCTCGTAATATTTGACTTCATTGGGCAATTTGTCTTCATATAAATTCTTGCCAAGGTGCATATCGAAACATCCGGCAGGCAACAGGATGTGTTTGCGGATGTAAGTTTCATAATCTTCTCCAGAGGCCTTTTCAATGACTTTAGATAAAATGCCGTAACCGATGTTGGAATAGGCGGTTGAATTGCCCGGCGTATAACCCAGTCTCTTGGAGAGCACGAAACGAATCATGGTGTTGAGGTCGGCAGGAGGCGGCACGTTCATCTTTCGGGCAATGTCCACCGGATAAAACATGGGATCGCCGTAATTGATGGAATAACCGCCCTGATGACGCAACAAATGCTCCACGGTGATTTTCTTGCTTCTTTTGTCTCTGATTTTCAAAAAAATGGAATCGTTCAAGATACCTTCTTCTCCAAATACGAAGTCGGTTAGAAGCAATTTGCCTTCTTCCTGCAATTTCATGATACCGACCGCCGTAATCAGCTTGGACACGGAAGCGATGCGGAAAACGTGCTGCACGTCCATGGGAATGTTGGCTTCCGCATCCGCCAGACCATAGCCTTTGCTGTAAATGAGGTGATCGTTTTTCATCAGGGCGAAAGAGGCACCTCTGATGTCCCACTGGCGCATGAATCTTTCAATCAGTCCGTCAAACCGACGGGTCAGTTCCAATTCCGAATCTTTGTTGGTGATAACCTGATTGGCAGGCAGTAATATACTATCTAAAGGATTGATGTCAGGAATAAAAAGCGTGTCCCGTTGCATCTCGGCACCCGGGTCGGTAAAAACCAACTTCCAGGGTTTCAGCGTGAAAACCAATCCTGCAATAATGATTCCGATGAGATATTTCATGTTTCTTTTATCACTGCTAATAAATGAGCAAAGTTCTCATTTATTGAATTTTGCTGAAATTTATGGTGCAATATTATAAAAAAACAAAAGGATAAAAAAACATATCTTCTTAAAAGTTTATAAAATGCCGTTTACGTCTTTTATTCGTCCAACAGGGCGAAATAATAGGACATGACCCGGCGCAGGAACGGGGAATCGACGGAATACCGGATTTCGTTGACTTGATTGACCGGCAGAAGTAGCGGGGAAGTGCCGGTCAGGAAAACCGCATCGAAGGTCGGCAGTTGTTGACAGGCAATGCGTTCCTCCACAACCGGAAGACGGTATTTTTGACAAATGTCAAAGACCCTTTTGCGACTGGTTCCGGGCAATACGTATTCGGTCGGCGTGGTGTACAAGGTATCTTTTTTTACGAAAAACACATTGGAGCGGGAACCCTCCGTCACATAGCCTTCCGTGTCCACAAGCAACACCTCATATACTTGATTTTCATGAATTAACCGGTCCGCCAGCGTCCGTAACTCCGGATTGATGTATTTCACCTCCGGATTGGTTCGTACCGCCTCGCAGGTCATCACCGGTACGCCGTTTTCATAATCCCGTGTTCCCGGATAAGCATGGGGGATTTGGAAAAGATACTCGCCGGTTTTGCCGCTTGTAAAATGCAGAACATATTTGAGATTGCCTTCCGTGATGTGTTCCAGGTTGATTAGACGATTCAACTTGTCGGGTATGTTTAAACTTTCCACCCGGATGCCGATGTTTGATTTCTTTAGTGAATTATCCAGTCGCATCAGATTGTCTTTCAAAAATATAGGATGTCCTTTGAAAACCCGGATGACTTCGTATATGCTCAGGCCTGTTTCAAATATCTTTTCGGAAAATCCGTTTCCGTCTTGAACGGTATCGTTAAATAAAATCATGGCTTTATAAGTTTTTTACAAAGATACAAAATCCCGATTTCCGATTTTCAATTATTTGCCTTAATTTTGACAGCTATGGAAAACGGAGAGCAAATCGGGTATATTGAGTCGTTTCTGGAGCAGGTGATTGTCCGGGAATTGGGGAAGTTGCAGCAGATAGACCTGTCGTATATGCAGTTTGTCCTCATGGGGCAGGCGATCGAGGTGCTGGGCAGTCTGCTGGACAACAAGCCGATGAAGGCGAAAGGGCAGTCCGCCAAACGTTTCAGTCTGGCGATAAACCGGTTGCTCGGAGGAAGATACCGATTGCTGAACGACAATTATGTCCTGTATGATAAACTGCGCAACCAAATGACTCACACCTTTATTCCCGGTGGTGACCTGATGTTGCTGGCGCATCGGGACGAAAGCGGCAAGTACAGGCACCTGGAATACAGTGACGGCAAACTGGTGCTTGTCGGAGAGGTATTTTACGAGGATATTTGCAAGGCTTGTTCACGCTTGACGGATTTGTTGAAAGCGGGGAAGGTAAAACCCAAGAATATTGCATTTGAGTATGATAAGAGATAAGAGAATCGTGTTGATTGGAGCCGGGAATGTCGCTCACCATCTGGCACCCGCCTTGCTGAAAGCAGGGGCGAATCTTTGTCAGGTGTACAGCCGCACTCCCGAATCTGCAAGGGAATTGGGAAAGAAAACCGGAATCAGCTACACTTCCGACATGGTTGCCATTTATCCGGATTGCGACATTTATATCTTTTGTGTAAGCGATGATGCGTTAGTCTCATTATACAAGAGTATTAGAATAAACAAGGAAGCGTTGCTTCTGCACACTTCGGGCAGTCTGCCGATGGAGGTTTTCCAACCGTTTTCAGTGCGCTACGGCGTGTTGTATCCTTTGCAGACCTTTACGAAGAAAAGAGATTTGGATTTCAAGGAGATACCCTTGTGCATCGAGGCGGCAACACCGGAGGTTCTGGCGGAAATAAAGGCGTTGGCGGAACTCTTGTCCCTGCATGTAGAGGAGATTTCTTCCGAAAAGCGGAAAGTCCTGCACCTGGCAGCGGTATTTGCCAACAATTTTGTGAACCGCATGTACGGAATTGCCGGTGAAATCCTGGAAAAGGAGGGACTGGACTTTGCCCTGTTGCGTCCGTTGATTTTTGAAACGGCGCACAAGGTCATGCTGATGTCGCCGGAAAACGCCCAGACGGGTCCGGCACGCCGGGGCGACGAGAACATCCTGTCCATGCACAAGAACCTGCTGAAAGAGAATCGGAAATGGCCGAATCTATCCGGGAAGTGGCCTTGAAAAGCATGGAGGCGAAAACCGAATCGGAGGAGAAGCCTTTGATGCTGACCCTTTGGTAACAAGCAAAATCAAGAATATGGGATTTTTTAAAGATGATTTGAAGAAGGTAAGGGCGTTTATTTTTGATGTGGACGGGGTATTGTCGCATCAGACGCAAGCCCTGACCGCCGAAGGTGAACTGATCCGTACATCCTGTACGAAAGACGGTTATGCCATCATGTATGCCGTCCGGAAAGGATATATCGTCGCCGTCTTATCCGGAGGAGGTACTCCGGGGCTCCGTGCCCGGCTGGGTAAGTTGGGGTTGAAAAGCGAGGACATTTACCTGAAGATCGCCAACAAACTGGAAGCACTGGATGAAATCTTCCAACGCTATCATTTGCAAAAGGAAGAAGTCGTATATATGGGGGATGATATACCGGACTACAATGTCATGTGTCAAGTCGGCGTACCGGTCTGTCCCTTGGATGCCTGCGAGGAAATCAAGTCGATTGCCAGGTATGTTTCGGACCTCAAGGGCGGAGACGGATGCGCCCGGGACATCATTGCGCAGGTGTTGAAGGTGAGGGGCGACTGGATGGATACCGGCTGCTATGTCAAGAGCATATAAGGCTGTTTTTGAAACCATAAAAGAAACAAAGATGTGGGAAATTCTTAGATTGATTCGTATCCGTACAATCGCTTTCGCGGCGTTGACCATGTATGCCATGCGGTATTGGGTGATATTGCCCATCCTGGAATTGAACGGTTTTACCTTGCAAATGACGGACTGGGCGTTTTCGTTGCTGGTCTTCGCCGTTTGCTGCCTGATTTCCGGAGCCTGTATGATTAATGATTATTTTGACATCCGAACCGACCGCATTTCCGGCATCAGGGACGTGGTGGTGGGTAGGAGTCTGAGCAGGCGTTCCGTCATTGTCCTGCACTCGCTTCTGAACGCTTGTGCGGTCGTCATCGCCTTTTATCTGGGGTTTGCCGTAAACGTGTGGAAAATCGGGATTTTGTTTTTACTGGTATCCGGCATCCTGTGGTTTTATTCTTCCTATTATAAGAAGTATTTCATTACCGGCACCGTCATTGCCGGATTGCTGGCTGCGCTGATTCCCGTTAGTGCCGTGATTTACGAAATCCCCTTGCTGAACATGGCATACGCCAATATCCTGCTGGAGACGGGCACCAACTTTCTGTATATGTTCAACTGGATGTTTGGCTTTTCTTGGTTTGTTTTCCTGAATACCCTGATGTATGAAATCAACAAGGACATCTATACGGTGGAGGGGGATGAAGAGAACGGCTATCGGACGATTCCGGTGGAATTGGGCATTCCGGCGGCACGGAATATTATTGCGGGACTGGCGGCGGTCGCCATGTTGTCCGCCGGGGTGCTGTACTGGGTCGAGTTTAGCGCTTCCCGTGCCATACTGGTTTATCTATTGACAGCCATATTGCTGCCTTATGCCGCTTACCTCGTCATCATCCGGAAACAGGACGGCAACCGGCGATTGCCATTGCGCCTTATCCGGGTCATCATGTTGCTGTGCATTGGCGTAAGTCTTTTTTTCAAACATTTCTTTCAACTCATTTTTGCCGATTGATTTATGGAATATAAGCTGATTTTAGCCTCCGCTTCACCGCGACGCCATCAGTTGATGCGGGATGCCGGTTTTGAATTTGACGTGAGATTAAAGCCTACGGAAGAAACCTGGCCGTTCGGTATGGACTGCCGCCGGGTGCCGGAATACCTCGCTTGCTTGAAGGCGAAGGCGTTTGAAGGGGAACTGCTTCCGGACGAATTGCTGGTTACCGCCGACACGGTGGTGTGTCTGGACGAAAAGATTCTGGGAAAACCCAAGGACAGGGAAGATGCCATAAATATGTTGCACCGGCTTTCGGGCAAGCGGCATACGGTGGTGACCGGCGTGTGCCTGACCAGTGCGGAGCAGCAAAAGTCTTTTTCGGTTTTCACGGATGTTTTCTTCAAGGAACTGACCGATGACGAGATTTGCCATTATGTGGATGCTTATCAACCTTTCGACAAGGCGGGTGCCTACGGTATTCAGGAATGGATCGGATACATCGGCATCCAGCGCATCAATGGTTCTTTTTACAACGTCATGGGACTGCCGGTACAACAGCTTTATGAAGCCTTGAAAAATTTTAATATTTAATATATGTATATGAAAAAGAGACCGATACTTTTAACATTGGCACTGATTTTGAGTGGAATGATGTGCCGGGCGGACGAGGGCATGTGGATTCCGATGCTTTTGAAGAAGTACAACATCGAGGATATGCAAAAGCAAGGATTCAAGTTGACCGCCGAGGACATTTACAGCATCAACCAGGCTTCGCTGAAAGACGCCGTTATCGGACTGGGAAGGGAGGGCTCACCTTTTTTTCATTTCTGTACGGGGGAGTTGATTAGCAACGAGGGACTGATGGTTACCAATCATCATTGTGCGTTCGACATGATTCAATCCCATAGCAGTCTGGAACACAATTACCTGCGGGACGGATTTTGGGCGAAAACGAAAAAGGACGAATTGGCGAATCCGGGCATCACGGCTTCTATTCTGGTCCGCATGGAAGATGTCACCGAAGAAATCCAGGCTGCCCTGAAACCGGAAATGAGTGCCGAGGAGAAATTGAAAACGGTGAGGGAAGTAAGTGCCCGATTGGAAAAGGAGGCGGTGGAAGGAACCAATCTGCTGGCAAACGTAAAGCCTTATTTCAACGGCAATCAATATTTCATGTCGGTATTCAAGATATACAAGGATGTGCGTCTGGTAGGGGCACCGCCTTCAGCCATCGGCAAGTTCGGCGGGGATACGGACAACTGGATGTGGCCCCGGCATACCGGAGATTTCTCGGTGTTGCGCATTTATGCCGGAGCGGACAACGAACCGGCGGATTATGCTCCGGACAACAAACCTTATCAACCGGCATCTTTTTTCAAGATTTCCGCAAAAGGCGTGCAGGAAGGGGACTTTACCATGGTTTTCGGATACCCCGGTACGACGAATGAATACCTGACCTCCTATGCGATAGAGCAGACCCAGGACATTGAAAATCCGCACAAGATTGCCATTCGTACCGCCAAATTGAACGTCATCAATGCGGCGATGGAATCGGACGAACTGCTCCGAATCAAGTATGCGTCCAAAGCCGCCAGCGTGGCAAATGCCTGGAAAAAATGGCAAGGGGAGTGCAAGGGACTGAAACGCTTCAATACCGTTGCCAAAAAACAGGAGGAAGAGGCGGCATTCCAGCAATGGGCGGCAAACCAACCGGCTTATAACGGCCTGTTGCCCGCTTACAAGCAATTGTATGCGCAAAGGAAAGACCTGATACTGGCTGCCGCTTATCTGAATGAGGCGGGCAGAAACGGAGCCGAGATCATCGGCTGGGCGGCTTCGGTCATGAGGCAGTTGAAAAGGACGGGTTTCGCCGAAGACCTTGAACTTAACAGGCAAAAACTACGGACTGCTGCCGAGGAGTATTACAAGGACTACGATGTGGAGACGGACAAGAAGATACTCGTGGAAATGCTGAAGTTGTACAAC
>CAYNXE010000008.1:8747-24845 GCA_964400995.1 uncultured Odoribacter sp. | reverse complement strand
ATGTATTCCGTCCACAGATTCGCCTGTGTTCCAATGATGTGCTTGGCCTCTTCCGGGGTCAAATCCTCCGGTACCGGCTCGAAACTATACACCTTTTCAAGAGGAACATACCCACCGATAGCCATCGGCTCCTGCTCCCTGTCCTTCGCTTGATAATAGTCAAAATACAAGTAACTGGTCGGCACCATAATGGCATCGTGCTTCAACTTCACCGCCTTCACTCCCTCGCCGACACCGCGCCACGCCATCACCGTGGCATTGGGAGCCAGACCGCCTTCCAAAATCTCATCCCAACCGATAATCTGACGGCCGTGGGCATTCAGGAACTTCTCGACTTCGGAAATAAAATAGCTCTGCAACCGCTCTTCAGCCGTATGCTGCTTGTCGGCTTTCAACTTCAATGCCTTTATCTTGGCCTGGCACTTCGGACACTTCTGCCAACGTACCTTGGGGCATTCATCTCCTCCAACGTGGATGTATTCTGAAGGGAATATCTCCATCAACTCGCTCATCACATCCTTGACAAATGCCAGTGTCTTGGGATTTCCCGCACACAGCACCTCTTCAGACACGCCCCACATCGGCCATACCTCATACGGTCCACCGGTACATCCCATATCCGGGAAAGCCGACAAGGCTCCCTGCATATGTCCCGGCATATCTATTTCAGGAACAACGGTAATGTAACGATCTTTGGCATAAGCGACAACCTCCTTCGCCTCCTCCTGGGTATAAAATCCCCCGTAAGGCTTGCCGTCATACTCGCCCGTATTGTGACCGATGACCGTTTCCTTCCGCCTAGAACCGATTTTGGTCAATTCCGGATACTTCTTTATCTCGATTCTCCACCCCTGATCATCGGTAATATGCCAATGGAAACGGTTGATATTGTGCAAAGCCAGCAAATCAATATACCGCTTAATGGAATCCAGCGTGAAGAAATGACGGCTCACGTCCAGCATCATCCCCCGATAAGAAAAACGGGGCGCATCGTTCACCACCACCTGGGGCAAAACGATTTTCGCATCTTTCACCACCGGCAAAGACTTGCGCAACGTCTGCACACCGTAAAAAGCACCCGCCGCCGTCGGAGCGGAAATGGCAACTCCTTTGTCCGTCACCGTCAAGCGATAGGCTTCGGGATTCTCGGATTTCAATCCAAGACTCAGCACAATGGCACGTTCGCCCTCGCTACCTGCCCGAACTGCCAGGTCTTTTCCGGTCGATTCCTTGATATACTGAGCCAGGAACTCGGCATTCCGCTGCATATCCGCATCTCCTTCGGGATACAAAATACTGACCTTTTCATCCAATACGAAAGGCGCACCGTCCGTGGCGGCAATTTCCTGGGGCAAAGGTACTACCCGGTAATCCGCAACTTCCTGCTTAGAAGTGCAGGCAAATGCCAATCCGAGCAGCACAAACGCTCCGATACTCATAAATACTCTTTTCATAATCACATCTTTATTTTAAATTACAACATATACACCACCTCTTACTCGTAAATGCCTCGCAAATGCTTTACTTTCACCTCCAAATCCTGACCTTTTTTTATCAGCGGGGAAGTTATCACCACCTTGCGGGTCGAATTGGGCAACAAATGGAAGAAATTATCACTGAAACGTGCTCCCTGGACAGGAACTTCGATAAACACATCCCTTGCCAGTCCCGGAGCCTTCAAAGTCACCTCGCACTTGCCGTCCATAACCTTCACCTTGGTATCAACGGAAACATCCGGCAAATCCAAGTCCTTCGGCGGCAGGAAGAAATAAGGCTCCTCGCTCCATACCTTACCGGACTTGTCTTTTAAAGTCACCAACAGATAACACCGACGGCTCTGCTCCGGAGTCACCCAGTCCGCCACTTTCCGTTCCAGGACTTTAACCGAAGCATTGGCAGGCGCTGCGACAACCTGCTTTTCCTTTTTCAGCAATTTCCCCTGGAAATCCGTCAACTGCATTTCAAGCGTCAGTCCGTTCATATCCTGCAACTTGTCGGACAACAACCAAATCTGCACGCTGTCATTCTTTTGCACGACACTTGCCAGCAAAGGAGCGAACGCCCGTTTCGCCTGATAATGAAGAGCTTTCCAATTGCCGTAATAATCCACGCCGGACCAAGATACCACCGGCCAGCTATCGTTCAATTGCCAATAAATCGTCCCCATACAATATGGACGATGCCGGCGATGCGCCTCAAATCCGCAACGCATCCCCGCACCCTGCATCACCAGTCCGACATACACAAAATCCTCGAATTTCTGAGGTACCACATACTCCCTTTGCATATACTCCAATATCAAATCGTTTCCGATACTGCTCTTCTGGTGAGCGTTCATCACCTCCGACTCAATCTGATAATCCTCGGGAGCGGCAAAAGTGGCAATGGTCTTCATCTCCGGAAACGCCTGAAAACCGTACTCGCTCATAAAACGGGGCGCTTCCTCCTCAAAACTACTGAAAGGCTTTTTGCCATACCACACTCCCCAATTGTGAGTGTCGACAAACTTCCAGCTCTCCGGTCGTCCCCAACTGGAAGAATAAGGGGAAGTGTGCATATAAAAACGACCTGCGTCCCATTTCTCCACCAAAGAAGGCAGCAATTCCTGGAACAGCATCCGATACCCCTCTTTCATATCCTCAAACACTTCGGGCGTATATCTTTTACTCCAGCCCCAATTCTCCATACCCTCCAGTACCTCATTGTTTCCGCACCACATCGCCAGACAGGCGTGATTGCGCAAACGGCGGATATTGTATTTCACCTCGGCGGCTACCCGGGACAGGAACACCGAATCGTGCGGATAGGTCGTACAACCGAACATAAAATCCTGCCAAACCACGATACCGTTTTCATCCGCCAAATCGTAAAACCGGTCATCCCCGTAAGTACCTCCGCCCCACACACGAATCAGGTTCATATTCGCCTCCCGGACGTTCCGAAACAACTCCTGGTAACGCTCGGTCGTCATATCGGGCAACAAAGCGTCGGGCGGGATATAATTGGCACCTTTGGCAAACATCGGCACACCGTTCACCTCAAAATAAAACGACTCTCCGTCCGCATCCTTCTCCTTCACCACCCGAATCGTACGCAATCCCACCCGCTGATGCTTCCGGGCGACCACCTGTTCGCCATCGAGCACGGCAACATCCAAATCATACAACACCGGCTCGCCCCAACCATTCGGCATCCACAAACGGGGTTCCGGAATCTCCACCGGCACCGTCAGCAAAGTCACTCCGGTACCCAGCGCCACCTCTTTCGTCACCGTCTGCTTCTCCTTGCCGGGCAAATTCCACGACACGACCACCGACGCATTCCGGGAAGCCGAGGTCAGATTCTTTAGCTCCAGGTCAACCGCCAGTTCCGCAACCTGCTTCGATAATGCCAGTTGGCGAATATGACAATCTTCTATCGAAGCGACATCCCGGAAACACAAAGAAACAGGGCGCCACACTCCGCTCGTCACCATCCGGATTCCCCAATCCCAGCCGTAACTGTAAGGAGCTTTCCGGGTAAACACGCTCAGATGCTCTTTCCGATGGTCATTGTCGGCAGGATAGTCGAACCCGTTGGAACGCCATTGCGGCAAGGTTTGCCGGATAGGCGAATGAAAATAAACGTGTAAACGGTTCTCGCCCTCCCGAAGCAAATGCTTCACCGGCAACTTGTAACCGACAAACATATTGTCTGCCTTTAAAAGCAAGGCACCGTTCAGATAAACGTCCGCATACGTGTCGAGACCTTCAAAAAAAAGCTCGGCGGCATCCCGCTTCAACTGCTCCGCCGTCACCACAAACGTCGTCTTGTACTCCCAGTCCTCATCCTCCACCCACTGGATTTTCTCCTCGTTCTTTCCGTAAAAAGGCTCCGGCAACAACCCGTGACGAAGCAAATCCCGATGAACCGTACTGGGAACTTTCGCCGGCAACCATTCGCCAGACCCGCCCCGGGAAAAATACCACTCCCCGTTCAAGGGCACAATTTCAGCGTTCTGCTGTCCGTAAACGACAGCGCACACCCAAAAGGACAAAAACAATAACCACGTTTTCATTTCTTTAATACATAAGGTTTTACAATTTCAGCCCACTTCCTGTATCCTTTTCCAAGCAAATGCAACCCGTCATTGGTGTACTCCGTCCTCATCTTCCCGGTAGCCGGATCAACAAAATGAGCATAAAGGTCAATGTAAGTCGCCTGATCCTCCTGCGCCAGCACCTTCAACCGCTCGTTGATCTCCCCGACCTCCTGCCAATGCTTCGTGTGACCGCCGAACATTTGATAATGGTCGGTAACAGGCAATACACTTTGCAAATATAACCGGGTTCTCGGAGAATCCCGCTTGATTTTCCGGGCAATCCTGCCGATTTGACTGACAATCGTATCCACCGAAGTCCCCCGGTTCAGGTCATTGATACCAATCAACAGGAAGATTTTGGCAGGCTTTCCGGACAAAATCGCATCCAGACGGTCATAGACGCCCATACAGACATCCCCGCTGATGCCCCGGTTCTTCACCCGCTTGCTGTCAAACAGTTCACACCATTCTCCCCCGTTCGTGATGCTGTTGCCCAGAAAAACCACATCCTTGGAGGTAACCGGCAACTCCTCGAACAAAGTCGCCCGCTGAACATAAAATGTCGAATACTTTTGGGCAAACACGACTTGCCCGAAACAACACAACAACACTCCCCACAAAATACTCCGTTTCATATCATTATACATTATAAATACAAATCCCCAAAAGCCAACCGTTCATTCCGACAGTCCGCCCGTTATTTCATCTTTTCCGGCGAATAAATCAATCCGTCCACCGCCTTCTCGCCGTCCGGCGTAACAAATACCGCCGTAAACATCCATTTCACCAGCCTGACTTCCGGCACAGAGAATTTTCCCACGGGAAGTTTCAGCAAGACTTTATTCCAGCCCTTTTTCAAGGTAACCGGTATCGGGTCACGCACGACACAATTCTCATTGCCCAGTGCCACCTCGTTGCTTTTTTCCCGGTGAACGGCTGTCCATACGGGAGGCAAAATCTCGTCATCGTTCAACCATATCCGACTCTCCCGGTAATCCCATTTTCCGGGCGGAGGAGGCAAATCCATTTCCGAGCGACTGTAATTCTGAAACTCAACCCAGATGCCCACCCGTTGCTCCAGGGGAGAATACACCCACGTATAGGCATAGGCGGTGTGGTTCTCTTCGGGCTGCTTATAAAAAGCCGGCACAAACGTTCCCCACACGTGCCGCAAATAAATGCCGGCCCCGGTTACCGGACGCGAGGAATATTCTTTTCCGTCATAACGATAACTCTCCGCCAGTTCCCGCTCGGGCGGGAAAACCTTCGTCAAATCACCGGCATTCGGGAAAGCGTCGGTAACCCTCCATTTCACATTGGTTTGCCGCACATACGCAAAAGGAAAACCTTTGAACGTATGTTCCTTGTGCCAAAGCATTCTCCGCTCAAAATCAACAAACGCCTTGTATTCAGGCGTATCCTCGGCAGGAAGAATGACTCCGTTGCCGTCAAAATACTCGCTTCCACCACCGCACCAAGCACGTTCCGCCATGGCCAGCAGATTCGGATAAAAATGATTCTGACGAATGTTTTCTTCCACATCCATCACCAAACGGTCGTTCCATACTGCCAGAATCACCCCCGCCAAATCGTCGCTTCCGGCATCAGCGTTGTAAATACGGCTATTGTACAACGCCACGATGTCGCCAAACGTATCGAAATGATTCAAGTAATGGAACCGGGAATCAATCGCCGGAATCCCCTGCTGCGCCTTGCCCCGGTAACTCCACAAATGCGTCATATCCACTTCGCCCTGCCGGTAATGCCAACCGGGATTCCAGGAAATCACCTTCTTGCCTTTCGACCGGACATAAGCAACCATTTCCGGCACAAAAGACTCGTTGGCAAACGCAACCTCGTCCGTGCCGATATGAATATACGGGACATCCAACGTCTCACACACTTCATCCAACAACAGCTTTAAAATCTTCATGCCCTCCGGACTCTGCATATCATGCCGGAAAGTGCGAACAAAAGCCGCACTGTGTCCCGGCATATCAATTTCAGGTATCAGCAGCACATGATGCGCCTTGCAAAAAGCAACCAGTTCTTTTGCCTCTTCCAAAGTATAATATTTCCCCGGACAACGTGTCATATTCACACTGTCATTCAATGCCGGAAAAATCCGGCTCTCCAAACGCCAAGCCTGGTTTTCCGTCAAATGCCAATGAAACACGTTGATTTTAAAACGAGAAAGTACGGCAATCTCACGTTTCAACTCCTCTATGGGAAGATAAGTTCTGCCGACATCCTGCATAAAGCCCCGAATCCGGAAAGCAGGCCAATCGACAATATCGCATCCGCGGATGACCTGCCGTTTCTTTCCGGGTTCTGCCAACTGCCTCAGCGTCTGCAACGCCCGGAATACCCCCTGCTCCGTTTCCGCCTCAATCCTGATTTCATGCGAAGCCACTTTCAGCCGATACGCCTCGTGCCGGTTCAAGGGAATGCCCTCCAATGCCGGCACTAACCGAACCACGATACGGTCACGAGCCTCCCGTTTCACCTGTCCGCCCAACTGTTCCCAAATCTCCACACACATCTCTCCGCACTCGGGAGCATCCAAACAGACCTCCCCGACTACAAACCGTTCTTCGGTAAAAATACACTTTTGAGGCAACGGCAACAAATGATTTGCTGAAGTTCCCGGCATACAACACGCGAACAAACAACAAAACAGCAAAATCAAATGTCTTACCCTTGCCATAAAACGGATTCAGCCTTTATTTGACAATATCCTTCAGCTTCACCGCCTGAAAAGTCATGTGCGCCACACTGCTTTCATACAAGATGCCCACGGTTTCCCGGTCTATCATGGTCAGGCAGGAATATCCCCAGCCATCCTCTTCGTCCAGCAATACCTGATGCTCCGGCAGCCACGTCAAACCGCCGTCAAGGCTGGCCTTAATGGTGATGTGATGCCGTCCCTTGGTGGTATTGGGATTGGAAAAAAGAAGCACATCCTTTCCCAGCACATTATCCTGGGCTTTCACATGAAGCAGACTCGCCATGCAAACCGGCTCCGGTAAAGCCTTCCGGGAAGAAGGATGTTCCGTCCAAGTCTCCCCCATATCCTTCGTGACCGCTACGGCACGACTGCCTCCCCGGTTGTCACGCATATTCAGCATCAATACCCCCGGTTCAACCTCTGCCACCTGCGACTCCGTCGTATTGGTACGGGCGTGATGGTGGAACTTCCAAGTCTTGCCGCCGTCCTTGCTATACATAATGCCGGCATTGGGAATCCGGTCGGCACCGATATACTGCATAGCAAACACCAGTGTTCCGTCCTCCATGGTAATCCCCCTGCCCGGTCCCTGCAACAAGAAGAACCAAGACGGATCCTTGAACTGACTGGTCATATTCATCGGCTCGGACCACGTTTTTCCGTCATCCTCACTTCTCACCATCATCAACTGTGCAGTATGGTTCATATCCATACCCTGTCCGGAAGCCCCCCAGGCGCGTTGTCCTCCGATTCCGTGCGTCCATGCAGCGACAATCCAGATGTTATTCGTCTTTGTATCCACCAGAATGGCAGGGTCTCCCACGCCGTTCTGTCCCGACGGCAGACCTCCCGTCTCACCGAAAGTCATCGGAATGCGCATCTTCTCCCAAGTCTTTCCGCCGTCAACACTGCGGCTCAAACCGATATTAATCCGCTCCTGCAAATCAGCACTATTGTTATAACGGACATCATACACCCCAAGCAACGTTCCCTTGTTGGAAGTCACCAGTCCCGGGATACGGAAAGACGCCGAACCGTCATCGCCGGCATGACGCACGCCCACTCCCAGACGATGCTCTATCCCCCGCTCGGACAAATACAACAACGGCGCATTTTGCCGATTTATTTTCACCTCCTCGATAGTGGCAGCAACCTTGGTGGTCAAAGGTGCCTTGGGCGCCATCTGCAAACTGAGCCAATAGAAATTAGGCCCTTCAAACAACGGCTGATCGCTCGTCAACACAACCTCCCGACCCGGTTTGTTCACGACAGATTGCAATACCGAATAAGAAGGATTCGCAGCCCGTGTTTTCCCCTGAGTATGAGCAGAAACATAGGTCTCCGACCGCATGACATGCTTGTCACCAGGTCCCAGCCGCTTTGTTCCGCTGTAATACAATTTCACCGCCCGGATTGCCGACAAATCCACGTCATTTCCGAATTTCAAGCGGATTTCGTTCAACGTCTCTCCGGACGCCCCGTCCACACGCAAATAAAACAACACATTATCCTCCCGTTCTATCAGGACGGGAATCTGCGTTTCCTGGATACGAACCGTATCCGATGCCCATACCGGGGAAGCAAGAAAGCAGGAAAAAACAAAAAACAAAAAGACCGTTCTCTTCATAGCACTTTTTTATATTTACAACATTGGGAGGTAAATATACAAAAGTTTTTGCTTTACAAAGACGAAACAGCAAATTTTAGTGAGAAGTTTATAAGGTTTATAAACTCCTTACCCCTTCACACCAGCATATCCTGATGATTCGGGTGCATACCCACATAAACCTGTGCAAAAGCACAAGTAGGCAACACCCGATAGTGATTTTTCCGGGCGAACGACAAGACCTCTTTCATCAATGCCGAACCCAATCCGGAACCTTCCACGGGTTTCGGAACCTCCGTATGATAAATGTTCATCAAATGACGGTCCAATATCTGATATTCGACCAAAGCGATATGCCCGTTCTCACTGGCTTCAAAGCGATGCTCTCCCTCATTATGCGTAACCTCATATTCCATAGCGTCGATTTTTTTATCATATACGCCAAGAACATCATTTCTGTTACCTATCCGCATAAATTTCTTTACATACGGAAATATCGCACACCGCTTATCAACAAATATGACTATATTTGCCGTTACAAAACAACACGCATTATGGCAGAATGTATCGAGCATCCGGAGAACAACCCGGAATATGAAGGATTGAAAGTCAACAAAGGAATCGAGCAACCGGACCCGATGAATCCCAACATCCTTGCCCGGTTAAAAAATATCCGAAAAAAAGAATTGACCGTAGACGACTACGTGGAAGGTATCCTGAAAGGCGATATCAATATCCTCAGTCAGGCGATTACCCTCGTGGAAAGCGCGAAGCCGGAACACCAACTAATTGCCCAGCAGGTCATCAACCGATGCCTTCCCTCTTCCGGACGTTCCGTCCGCATCGGCATCACCGGAGTGCCGGGTGCCGGGAAAAGCACCTTCATCGAGAGCTTTGGGAAATACCTGACCCACGAGGGACACAAGATTGCGGTCCTCGCCATAGACCCCAGCAGCGAACGTTCCAAGGGCAGCATTCTCGGCGACAAAACCCGCATGGAAGAACTGTCGTGCGACCCGCATGCCTATATCCGCCCTTCCCCTTCCGCCGGTTCGCTGGGAGGTGTGGCACGCAAAACCCGTGAAGCGATGATTCTGTGCGAAACGGCAGGTTTCGACACCATTCTCATAGAAACTGTCGGCGTCGGACAAAGCGAAACGGCGGTGCATTCCATGGTCGACTTCTTCCTGTTGGTGCAGATTGCCGGAGCAGGCGACGAACTGCAAGGCATCAAACGCGGTATCATGGAAATGGCAGACAGCATCATCATCAACAAAGCGGACGGCAACAACATCCAGCGGGCAGAACTGGCAAAGGCGCAACTGCAAACCGCCCTGCACTTCTTCCCGCCCCACGAGTCGGGCGTCGCTCCGAAAGTGATGACCTGCTCCGCTTACGAACGCACCGGCATTGACGCAATCTGGGAACACATCCTGCACTATTGCAGCGATACCCAGCAAAACGGTTATTTTGAATACCGCCGGGCGGAACAAGCCAAATACTGGATGTACGAAACCATTGACGAGCAACTGCGCAACCGCTTCTACCAAAGCCAACGGGCAAACCTGAAAACAGCGGAAGAGCAAGTGATGAAAAATCAGGTCAGCTCCTTTGCCGCCGCTTTCGACTTGCTGGAACAATATTTCAATCAAGAAAAAAACGCCTGACTTTTTGGGCCGAAAACACCTCTATACGAAGCGTCCCCCGAAAGCCAAACTTTTCGGGGGACGTTTTCATCTGAATCATCAAGATAAAAATGCCGGAAAATCTTCCAGAAAGACAAAGCCCTGCATCGGGTCGATTCTTCCGCAGTAATGCTTCACCCCGTTGGTAATCGCCACATAAGGAGCCTCCAGCGTCATATTATAACGAAACGCCTGGTCGAACACCTGCCGGGTCAGCGGCACCGTCGGCGCCTTGCACTCCACCAACAGCCAGGGCTTCCCCTCCCGGTCGAAAGCCACCACGTCAAAACGCCGCCGCAATCCGTACAAGTCAATCTCCCGCTCAATGGCAAGCAAAGCCGCCGGCACGTTCTTCACCTCCGTCAAATAATGCACCACGTGCTGCCTCACCCACTCCTCGGGAGTCAGCACCACATACTTTTTCCGGATGACATCAAAAATCATCACCGCCCCGCTTTGCTTTTTCACCTTATAATCAAATGCCGGCAACGTCAATTCCAACATAAACGTTTATCCTTTTATCGTTCAACTATCAATCCTTAATTCTCAGAAAACTGCTGTCTCCATAACTGAGAAAGCGGAAATCATTTTTCAAGGCATAATCATATATCCTGTGCCAATCCTCCCCGACAGCGGCACCCACCAACAATAGAAGCGTACTCTGGGGCTGGTGGAAATTGGTAAACATCGCATCCAGCACCCGGAATCGATAGCCCGGAACGATGATAATGGTGGTGCGCGCCTTCAGCAACTCCTGTCCCGTCTCGTCAAACCAGCCTTCCAACGCCTCCATAGCTTGCTGCAAAGAATAATGCGAAGGCAAAGTATACGCCTCCCACTGCTCCAAGGTAAAAAACTCCTCTGCTCCCTCCAGGCGTTTCACGCCCATCCAATACAAACTCTCCAGCGTCCGGACGGAAGTGGTTCCCACTGCAATGATTTCTTTCTCTTTTCGTTTCAAACTCTCCACCAACGGCCTGGAAATCACCAGGTGTTCCGTGTGCATATCATGCCCGCCGATAGTCTCCGCCTTCACCGGACGAAAAGTGCCGGCACCGACATGCAAAGTCACCTCCGACATTCGCACCCCCTTCTCCCGAAGCGCCTGCAATATCCCGTCCGTGAAATGCAATCCCGCCGTAGGAGCGGCCACCGACCCCTCCTCCTTGGAATAGACGGTCTGATAACGCACCTCGTCCGAAGCCTCGGAATCCCGGTTCAGATAAGGCGGTATCGGTATGCGTCCGCATGCCTCCAACACCTCGCTGAACGTCAAATCGCCGTCCCAACTGAAACGCACGACGACCTCGCCCCGAACCTGCTCCCGCTTTTCCGCCCTCAACACCCATTCCCGCCCCTCATGCACGAAGCGACATGCCAGCTCCCCTTCCTTCCATTTTTTCAGATTGCCTACCAGACAACTCCATTCACATACGCCCCGGGAAGCAAAATTCCGCACATAATCAGCCGGATGACAAGGCTCCAAACAAAATACCTCGATGACTGCACCGGTGGACTTCCGGAAAAAGATACGGGCATGAATCACCTTCGTATTGTTGAAAACAAGCGTCTGCCCCGGCTCCAGCAACGTCACGACATCGGCAAACCGCCCTGCGGTTATCTTGCCGTCCCGATAAATCAACAACTTGGAAGCCTCCCGTTCCGCCAACGGGAACCGGGCAATCCTTTCCTCGGGTAATTCATAGGCATAATCCTCAATCCTGATATTCCTCAGATCCTCCAACCGTACTGCTGTTTTCATTTTGTCGTTTGCCGATTATATTCTAATTTTATGCCGAAAAGCGCACGAAGATACGAATAAGTTGAGCGCAATGCCAAATTTATTTGAGCATTGCCGAAACGGAGTATCTAAGGCAAAGCCAAAGATACGAATAAGCGAGAGCAAAAGCAAGTTTACTTGCGCTTTGCCGAGCGAGAGTATCTAAGACGAAGTCAAAGATACGAAGAAGCCGAGAGAGCAAAAGCAAACAACAGCAACACCCCTTACTTTATAAATTTTACAAACTTTATGAACTTTATAACTTTATAAACCCTCCCCCATGAAAACAAAAAAAGAAATAGTCGACGACTGGCTTCCGCGATACACCGGCAGGGCGCTGAAAGATTTTTCCAAATACATCCTGCTGACCAACTTTGAATATTACGTGGAATTGTTCTCGGAAACCTACGGAGTGCCGATTATCGGAGAAGACAAGACCATGCCCAACGTCAGCCACAACGGCACCACCTTGATTAACTTCGGCATGGGAAGCCCCAATGCGGCAACCATCGTGGACCTGCTTTCCGCCATCGAACCCGAGGCAATACTTTTTCTCGGCAAATGCGGAGGACTGAAAGCCAAGAACTCGGTCGGGGACTACATCCTGCCTATCGCGGCCATAAAAGGCGAAGGGACTTCCGACGACTATATGCCCCACGAAGTTCCCGCACTGCCGGCATTCAGCCTGCAAAAAGCCTGCTCCAAAATCATCGTGCAACACGAACGCCAGTATTATACGGGAGTGGTGTACACCACCAACCGCCGGGTGTGGGAATACGATGACAAATTCAAGGAATACCTGCGTTCCACGCGGGCAACGGCGGTAGACATGGAAACGGCGACCCTGTTCACCGTCGCTTTCGCCAACCGGATTCCATTAGGCGCATTGCTGCTGGTGTCCGACCGTCCCATGATATCGGAAGGCATCAAAACCGCCGACTCCGACAAGCAAGTCACCCAAAAGTTCGTCAAACAACACCTGGAAATAGGCATCGAAGCCTTGAACCGCATCCGAGACAAGAATTATTCCGTCAAACACCTGATTTTCTAATCCCGGAAAACGCACGACCATGAAAAATGAGATAAAAAAAACAATCGCCAGCCTGCTAACGTTGTCCATCGTTTTCCTGCTGTTTTCCTGCCGGGAAAAGCCAACCGCAACCGCTACGGGAGACACCACCGTAGAATGGCGGAAAAAAAATTGGGACTTCGGCAACATCAGCCAGGGAGAAGAGGTCGCCCATACGTTTTATTTCAGAAATACCGGCGAACACAATCTGATTGTCAAGAAGATAGAAACTGGATGCGGATGCACGACAGCGGACTACACCCAAGCCCCCATCTCCCCCGGGAAAGAAGGAAAAATTGAAATTACTTTCAACTCGACGGGCAGATACGGCAAACAATACAAAGAAATCCGTATATTTGCAAACATTCCGGAGCAACAAGCAACCGTAAGTTTTACGGCAAATGTTCTCCAGTAAACGAGAAACATCAAATAACAACAAACTCAATATTCACAACTATGAACACATTATTTATTGTATTGCAAGCACAACAAGGAGGTGGATTAATGGGATTTCTGCCGCTGATTCTGATTATCGTGGTATTTTGGTTCTTTATGATTCGTCCCCAGATGAAAAGACAGAAAGAGCTGAAAAACTTCCGGGATTCCCTGAAAAAAGGTGACAAAATCGTCACTACCGGAGGCATCTACGGAAAAGTTCTCGAAATCGGCGACTACTACATCATCATGGAAGTCGAAGGCCAAAACCGCCTGAAAATCGACAAGTCTGCCGTAATCAAAGACATGACCGACGCCGTTCCGGCAAAATAAAACAACCCCGAAGAGTTTCAAAAATTCATTTTTGAAACTCTTCCCACTCAAATTTTCAAACCATGCCCGCTCTCCGGATTAACTCACATAATTTCAAAAAAATAAAGGAGTTTCGTTTAAGCAGAAACATTATCTCCTATTTGATTTTCGTCACCATCGCATCCATTTTGTGGTTGCTGAACGCATTAAACAAAGACTATTCGGTAGAGCTGACTTACCCGATAAAATACACGAACTTTCCGGAAGGAAAATTTCCGGTCATCAAACTGCCGGAGGAGCTGCATTTGAGCGTAAATGCCAACGGATTCGCCTTGCTGGGGTATCGCATGAAAAATTCGTTTCTCCCCATCACCTTCAACATCAGCGCATACACCAATCTCCTGCAACAAGATGCCGACATTTCAGAATATACGTTCAACACCAACAGCATCAAAGATAAAATCGGTGGACAAATCAACTCGAACATCAAATTGCTGAAAGTGTATCCGGAAGAAATCATTTTCAAATTCGCCGTGGCAAAGCGGAAAAGAGTAAGCGTCCGCCCAAGCTTGGACTATACGCTGAAAAGACAATACATACTGACCGAGGTCACGACAACCCCGGCAACCGTCAGTGTCAGCGGTCCGGCAACCGTCATCGACACGCTGCAATACATCGCAACGGCGCCGCTGCATTTAAAAGAATTAAGCAAGAACGTCAACCGCAAATTGGCCTTGCTTCCCCCGCCGGACTGTACGCTTGACGCAGAATCCGTTGACGTATTCATGCACGTGGAACAATTCACCGAAGCCAAACGAACCCTGCCCATAAAGGCGACAGGCGTACCGGAAAACATGAGCATCCGGTTGTTTCCGCCCTATGTAACCGTCAGCTACGAAATCGGTCTCAGCCAATATGACAAAGTGAGCAACAAGGATTTTGTTTTTTCCATCGACTACCCGACGGATTCCCATACGAATTTCCTGGAGGTCAAAGCCGTTCAAGTCCCCGACTTCATCGAAAACCTGACCTTTACCCCGCAGAAAGTCGAATACATACTGGAAAAAAACTGACATGAAGGCAATAGGCTTGACAGGAGGCATCGGTTCCGGGAAAAGCACCGTCGCCCGAATGCTCCGGCAAATGGGATATCCGGTCTATATTGCCGACCAAGAGGCATCCCGCCTGATGAACACCCACCCGGAAATCCGGAAGGAACTGCAACAGCGGTTCGGGCCGGCAACCTATACCGCCCAAGGAACCATAGACAAGCCAAACATGGCGCGGCTTGTTTTCAACGACTCCGAAGCATTGGCAGACATCAATCGCATCGTTCACCCCAGGGTCATGGAAGATTTCCGGCAATGGAGCCTCCAACAAGACAACACACTGGTGTTTTTTGAATCGGCCATACTGTTCGAGGCGGGACTCGGCCGTTTTTTCCATTCCGTCATTTGCGTATCAGCACCCGAATCGCTCCGGATTGCCAGAGTGGTCGACAGAGACCGGACGACATCCGACAAGGTGGAAGAACGCATCCGCAACCAGTCGGACGACACCCTCAAATGCCAAAAGGCGGATTTCGTCATCCACAACGACCGCAACCGCATGATACTGGGGAAACTGCTGGAAATACTTCGACAGCTCCAGGACGCAGAACAGGATAAACAATAATTTCACAAATCAATCCACATGGCAAAATACGGCAAATGGATCGGAGCAGGATTAGGTTTCGCACTCGGCGGACCGCTCGGCGCACTTCTGGGCATATTCATCGGTTCCGCCATAGACAACGTGCAAATCATGACCGCACCACAACCTCCGCAAAATCCCTACAGACGTAGAAATCCGTCCTCCCAGGGAGGAAGAGGCGACTTCATGGTCAGCCTGACCGTCCTTGCCACAGCCGTCATGAAAGCGGACGGACGAATCATGCGCTCGGAACTGGACTTTGTCAAAGAATTTCTGAAACGGAATTTCGGTGTCGAAGCCACCCGGGAAGCGATGAGCATGATCAAGGCACTTTGCAACCGGGAAATTCCCCTGGCGGAAGTATGTACCCAAATCCGGTACAACATGGACAGTTCCTCGCGCACCCAATTGCTTTACTTTCTGTTCGGCATCGCCAAGGCGGACGGAGAAATCAGCGCACCGGAAATCCGACTGCTGGAAAACATTTCCGACCTGCTGGGCATAGACAAGTCCACTTTCACCTCCATCAAATCCATGTATTACGACGATCTGGATTCCGCATACCAAATTTTAGGCGTCACCAGTTCGGCAAGCAACGAAGAAATCAAGAAAGCCTACCGGAAAATTGCACTGGAAAATCATCCGTACAAAGTGGGGCATAAGGGAGAAGACATCCGGAAAGCTGCGGAAGAAAAATTCACACAAATCAA
>CAYNXE010000008.1:3010-8737 GCA_964400995.1 uncultured Odoribacter sp. | reverse complement strand
ACGAAAAAATCAAAAAGCAAAGAGGCATCAATTAAGCAAGCAACATTTACCGTGTCACGCTTCCTATTTTCAATTTATTAGATTAACTTTGCCATTCATTATAAAACATTCAAATAACCAACCATGTTAAAAGAAATCTTATCCATATCAGGAAAACCCGGTCTGCAAAAGTTGATCAGCAACTCTTCGAATGCAATTATCGTGGAATCCCTCATCGACGGGAAACGCTTCCCGGCTTATTCCAATTCGAAAATCATCTCTCTGGAAGACATTTCCATATATACCGAAACGGAAGACCTCCCCTTGAAAGAAGTTTTCAAACGGATATATGACAAAGAAGAAGGCAAACAGATTCTAAGCCACAAGGAAGCCAACGAAAAAATCATCGCCTATTTCAACGAAATCGTTCCGGAATACGACAAAGACCGGGTATATACTTCCGACATGAAAAAAATCATCCAGTGGTATAACCTGCTGACGGAGAAAGGTCTCCTCAACTTCACCGAAGAAGAAGAGGAAAAGGAAAAGAAGGAAGCTTAGTCCTCCGTATGCCATGTTCCAATTCAAGCAATTCGCCATCCAACAAGATCGGACTCCGATGAAAGTGGGAACCGACGGAGTACTCTTGGGCGCATGGGCTGAATTGGAACACGGCACTCGCATTTTGGACATCGGAACGGGCACGGGACTTATCGCCCTCATGGCGGCACAAAGAAATCCCTCGGCACTCATAGATGCCCTCGAAATCGAACCCAATGCCTGTGAGCAGGCTCGGGAAAACATGCTGGAAAGTCCCTGGGCGGAACGCATCACCGTCGTACCGACCGCCTTGCAAGATTACGTTTCCCCGCCCATTTACGACTGCATACTTTGCAATCCTCCTTTTTTCAACAGTTCCACCAAGACACCCGACCAAGGCAGAACCCTCGCCCGGCACGATGACACCCTCCCTCATCCCGTCCTGATAGAGCATGCCAACCGGTTATTGGCTCCGCAAGGCGTTTTTTGCCTCATTCTCCCCGTCAAGGAAGGCACGGAAGCGATTCTGCATGCCCGACAACATCGGCTGTTTCCACAACGCATCACCCAAGTGCTTCCCAATCCGGGCAAACCACCCAAACGCCTTCTGATACAATTTGCTCGTCACGAAACCGAAACACGAACCGACGAACTGGTCATTGAATTCAGCCGGCACCAATACACTCCGGAATACATCCGACTGACACGGGATTTTTATTTAAACATGCCGTAAAGTTCACCCTTATTAAAGAAAAATTATCATTATTGGAGAAACTAAGTTAAATTTTTAACTATCCCTTAACTCTCCGCCACCGATACCAGTTGTATATTTGCAATGTCAATGGGACACCAAAGACACGTTTTTTTCATAAGTTTGTATGTTTAGGTTAGTAGTTAGTAATTAATAAGAGGTCGGGCAACCGATCTCTTATTTTTTTGCTATCTTTAGCACAAAATTCTAATTATTCATAAACACAATATCAACAACATGAAAAAAGAAGTTGCTTTAGGAATAGACATTGGCGGAACCAATACCGCTTTCGGGTTCATTGACCGGGAAGGTAATTATTTGGCAGAAGGAAACATCGCCACCAATCATCACGAAGACATCAACGACTATCTGAAAGAATTACACATGGCCATCGAGAATGTCCTGAACAGCATTCGCGACCAGGTCACGCTGGCAGGAATCGGCATCGGCGCCCCCTGCGGCAATTACCTGCAAGGCACCATCGAATACGCCTCCAATCTAAGGTGGCAGGGCGTTATCCCGTTCTGCAACCTTTTGCAGGAATACTACCCCTCCCTTCCGATCAAGCTGACCAATGACGCAAACGCCGCTACCATCGGTGAAATGATCTATGGCGGAGCCAAAGGCATGAAGGATTTCATCATGATTACCCTGGGCACAGGCGTCGGCAGCGGTTTCGTCTCCAACGGTCAACTGATATACGGTCACGACGGATTTGCCGGCGAATTCGGTCACATCATCGTGTCTCCCAACGGACGGCAATGCGGTTGCGGCAGGAACGGCTGTCTGGAAACCTACGTTTCGGCGACAGGCGTAAAACGTACCGCCTACAAGATGATGGCAAAATACAATTACCCCAGCGAATTACGGTCGATTCCCTTCAACGAAATGACCTCGAAGACCATTTGCGAAGCCGCCCTGAAAGGCGACATGATTGCCATCAACACTTTCAGATACACCGCAAAGATGCTCGGCGAGGCATTGGCGAACATCGTGGCCATTACCAGCCCCGAAGCCATTTTCCTGATGGGAGGATTGGCAAAGGCAGGCGACCTGCTGTTCGTTCCGACCAAAGAGCACATGGAGATGAACATGCTGAAGATGTTTAGCAACAAGGTGAAACTGTTGCCTTCCCAATTGACCCAGAACGTGGCGATTTACGGAGCCGCCGCCCTCATCTGGAACGAACTGGACAGGGCATAAATATCCGCATCTGCTGGTTTGCCCGCACGAGATATGCCGGGCAAACCAGCGATGCAAACCACAAAATCACCGCCTTTCGGCACAACCACATGCACACACTGAACAAACTGAAAAAAATGAAACTCTCTTTTCCGCTTTTATGTTCTTCCCTTTGTCTTGTCCTGTCGGGTTGCCAACCCAAGGAACAAGAGCCGAAAATCACGGAATATGTCAATCCTTTCATCGGCACGGCAGACCACGGACATTGTTTCCCGGGGGCGATTGTTCCCTTCGGAGGCATCCAGTTGAGTCCTGACAACCCAAGAACCGGCTGGGACTGGTGTTCCGGTTACCATTACACGGACAGCGTCATTTCCTCCTTCTCCCTCACGCACCTCAGCGGCACCGGAATCGGCGACCTGCAAGACATCCGTTTTCTGCCCGTCATTTCCCGACCGACCCCTGGCGTATCGCCAATTGAATACATTCAATCCGGATACGCCCGCTTCACTCACGACAACGAACACGCCGAACCGGGATATTACAGCGTAGTTTTCGACAACGGCATCAAAACCGAACTGTCCGTAACCCAGCGGTGCGGCATCCTATACTTCCAATACCCCGCCGATGCGACGGTACGTGCCCTGACCCTCGACCTCTCGACAGCCAGGAACTGGGACAACACGATAGAAACCAGCATCCGCAAAGTAAACAACCGAATACTGGAAGGCTACCGGAAATCCAGAGGCTGGGCAAGAGATCAGCGCGTGTATTTTGTCATCGAGTTTTCCCAGGATTGTCAGGTGTTTGCCGGCAAAGACAAACTGACCCCTCTAGCGAACGGGCAAAAATTCACCGGTTCCGACGGCTATGCCTGGATTGACTTCGGAGACAAGACCAACAAGATTCTGGCCAAAGTCAGCATCTCTTCCGCCAATCCGGAAGGTGCACAGGCCAATCTAGAAAAAGAAATGTCCCATTGGAGCTTCGACAAAGTCAAGAAAGACGCCAGACTCCACTGGAAACGCGAACTGCAAAAAATCAAAGCGGAAGGAAGCAATGAAAACGACTTGACCAACTTCTATACGGCCATGTACCATGCCTATACCGCCCCCTATACCCATTCCGATGTGAACGGCAATTACAAGGGACCGGACGGGGAAATCCACAGCGTCAACAAACACACGCAATACACCATCTTCTCCTTGTGGGATACCTACCGTGCCGCTCATCCCCTTTTCACGATTACGCAGAAAAAAAGGGTGGAAGACATGATTCATTCTATGCTGAAGCATTACGATGCCTACGGACTGCTGCCCGTCTGGGAGCTGGCTGGCAACGAAACGAACTGCATGATCGGCAATCACGCCATACCGGTCATTACCGAGGCTTATCTGAAAGGCATCCGGAATTTCAACGCCGAGAAAGCGTATGAGGCCATGAAAAAAACGGCACTAAACGACCGGGCAGGCATGGGGGCTTTCCGGAAGTACGACTACATCCCTTATGAAGTGGAAAACGAATCGGTTTCCAAGACGCTTGAATATGCTTATGACGACTGGTGCATCGCCCAAATGGCAAAGGCACTCGGCAAAGAGGACGACTATCTCTATTTCCTCAAGTCGTCCCGGAATTACGCCAACCTGTTCGACCCCTCCACCGGTTTCATGCGGGGCAAATCCGCTACCGGAAAATGGAAAACGCCTTTCTCCCCGCTGTATTCCAAACATCGCGACGATGAATACACGGAAGGAAATGCCTGGCAATATTCATGGCACGTGCAACAAGACATCGAAGGGCTGATCGCCCTGCACGGCGGAAAAGAAGCCTTTACCGCCAAACTGGACAGTCTGTTCACCCTGGACGCCCGACTGGAAGGCGAGGACGCCTCTCCGGACATCAGCGGATTCATCGGGCAGTATGCACACGGGAACGAGCCTTCCCACCACATCGCCTACCTCTACAATTACATCGGACAACCCCACAAAACCCAGTTCTATGTCAATAAAATCCTGACCGAGTTGTACCACAACAAACCGGACGGCTTATGCGGCAACGAAGACTGCGGTCAAATGTCCGCCTGGTACGTATTTTCAGCCATGGGCTTCTATCCCGTAAATCCCGCCGAGGGAAAATACCAGTTGGGAGCACCGCTGTTTGAGAAAATCTCTATCAAAACCGGACCGGAGAAAAAATTTGTTATCACCGCCAACAAGGACAGCGACAAGCATATCTATGTCAAAGAAGTATTCCTGAACGGAAAAAAACTTGACCGCACCTGGATTACCCACGATGAAATCATGAAAGGCGGAGAACTCCGATTTGTCTTGGCGGACCAAATATAGGACAATACGTGTGTAAAATATGGATTCCCATATTTTACACACCCTTGACTTTTATTATCTTTGCCCGGTGGTTTAATAAGTGCACATGAAAAACATCTTATTCATCCTATTCTTGTTCATCGGAATGCCAGCCGTGTTCTCGCAGAGAACTTTTGAATACAGGGCTTCATTATCGGGACTGGTTTCCACCCAGAAGCAGCTTCCCATGTGGGCAACCGCCAACCGATACGGCATTCTGCCGGAAAACAGGGGCGGACTGATGCAGGCGGGCATTTTTTCAGATTTCAATTCCCGGAAAACATTCCAGACCGCATACGGTTTTTCCGGCGCCGCATTCCTAACCCAGAACCGGAATGACATTCTCATCGACGAATTATATTTCATTCTGAAATGGAAAAAAATCCGGCTCGACCTGGGCATGAAGCACCCGGAAGAAGAATTCAACGGTGTATCGGCACAAAACGGCAATATCCTCGAATCCGCCAACACACGCACGATGCCGGGCTACAATCTCAACACGGATTTTATTTACCTCCACAAAATATTCGCCTTTAAATTCAATTGGGCGGACTATACGATGATTGACGACCGTTTTGTCCACAGACCCCGGTTGCACAACAAGTCGCTCTACCTGAAAATCACTCCTATCAGCAAGTTAAATGTCATCATCGGATTGGAGCATTGGGCGCAATGGGCAGGCAAATCGCCCGTCTACGGCAAGCAGCCGAGCTCTTTGCGCGATTACCTCAGGGTAGTCACTGGACGAAGCGGTGGTGCAGGCTCTACCGTAAGCGACAGCATCAACGTCCTGGGCAATCACCTGGGACGAGAATACCTCAGAATCAACTACCTGGCAGAGCATTACACGCTATCTTTCTACCACGACATCCCATTTGAAGACGGTTCCGGAAGCCGATTCGCCAACTTTCC
>CAYNXE010000008.1:0-2910 GCA_964400995.1 uncultured Odoribacter sp. | reverse complement strand
AAGGATTCCCTACAAGCTCCGCTTGTCGTATTCACAGAACTACGGAACTTACGGCAAACCATTGAAAAATTCCCCCAGACAATGTTCGTTCGGTCTGGAAGCCGGAATTTTAAGAAACACCAAACTTCCCTTCCTCATTGACTTGGGCATTTATGGAGATTACGGAAAATTGTACGACAACAATTTCGGAGCCAGCATCCGCATCAGCCGAAACGGCATCATCCGGTAACTTTTATCACTCCAGTTCGATGAATTGATCCAGATAAAAAAACGACATCGCCAACAAGAAAATCACCAACGGAGCCGAATCGACGAAAATAATCAATATGCTCGTATTGCACCCGACAAACAGGACGGAAAGAATCGCCAGAACGACAAAAGAACATTGTCTTGCCCTTATCATCCGGATGACAGGCACAAAGAAGTAATACAAGATAAAAAACAGACCGGCAAGCCCTCCCATCATCCAAAATTCAAGGAAACAATTGTGCACATTGCTCCCCAACGAAGTAATTTCGGCAACATTCGACCGGCGGAACCACTCTTTTGCCGCAGCATTTTTGTACAACCCCAACCCCCAGAGTCCCCACTCGTCAATCCGGTCTACACTTTCCTTTATCAATGCCAGCCGGGGAACAATGCTTCCACCCTGCCATTTTCCCTCCTGCAGCCGCTCGATTTCATTCCGGGCTTCCTTCATTCTTTTCACATAGGTATCCGGCACGAAAACACAGGCTCCCGCCAGTAGCAACACGACGACTGCTCCGGTAAACAACCGTTGTTTCAACGACATCCGGCAAAAATATACGACCGCCAGTATCAAAAAGCCGACCAGGAATGCCAATATCGCTCCCTTGGTTACCGTCAACGACAAAAACCAAAGCGACAATATCAACAAAATCGTCCCCTGAACAAGCGTCTTTCTATCAGATTGTCCCATGCCTCTTACCACAAAAAAGAAACCCAACACGGCAGACACGCTCAAATAAATGGCCTGCGGTTCCAGATAAACATGTCCTCCCAGAAAATGCAGATGACAACCGAAACGACTGTTGTAAAGCATTTCGACAGCCGCTCCCGTGTCCGTAAACAATGTCCAACCCGTCAGGTAAAACAATTTGAGAAAATTGAACAACAAGGTTCCCCAACACAATGCCAATAACGAACGCTTCAGCAAAGAGGGAGTCATGAAGTCCTTGGCTGCAACCAGGTAAACAGGTATGAAAAAGAAATACATCAACAATAAATCCAATTTCTTCCCGGATGCGGCGTAGCGGTCATATCCCACCCAAAGCGAAATCAAGTAATGAATGCCCAGATACACCACTCCCGCCAAAGGAAGCATCAAATATTTCCAATTCCGTTTCACTCGAGCGACAAATCCGTCATATCCGGTCCAAATGAAAAACAAAGCTGCCAACACCCACAAGACATAAAACGGGATGTTGTATAAAATATTCACACTCCCCAACAGGAAAGCAACACCGATAAACAAATACTCCCGGATCCTGGCTTGCACAACTTTATCCATACACACACACTTATTCATTTATTTATTTTATCCGCACAAATATACTATGGCAAACAATCAGATACGCCGGTAATCAATAAAAGAGTAATCGTAATCGTCCTTCTCGCCCGCCTTGAAATCCTGCCGGGCAACCTCCTGCCAGCAAGCAGGGTCAATGTCCGGAATCGAGGTGTCTCCTTCCGGTGCGGCGTGCACCAAAGTCAAGTACAGGCGGTCCGCCTTGTCCCACATCTCCCGATAAACGGTTCCTCCGCCGATGATAAACACTTCGTCCTCATCGGCAGTCAACCGAAGCGCTTCGGCGATTTCCGGCACGACCTCGCACCCCTCCGGGCGGAAATCCGGATTGCGGGAAATAACGATGTTCCGGCGGTTGGGCAAAGCCCTGCCGATGGATTCATACGTCTTTCTTCCCATCACGACCGTATGTCCCGTCGTGAGTTGCTTGAAATGCTTCAAATCGGCTGAAACGTGCCATATCAAGGCATTCTTGTTTCCGATGACATTGTTTTCCGCCGCAGCGACGATAATGGATAAAATCATAAACAGCGTTTTTGTCAAACCGCTATCGCTCCCGCAATGTGCGGATGCGGATGATAGTCGGTCAATTCAAAATCTTCATACTTGAAATCAAAAATATCCTTGACTTCCGGATTGATTTTCATCACCGGCAAAGCCCTCGGTTCCCGGGACAATTGCAACTTCACCTGCTCCACGTGATTCAGGTAAATGTGCACGTCTCCGAATGTATGGACAAACTCGCCCGGCTGCAAACCGCACACCTGCGCTACCATCATGGTCAACAGGGCGTAAGAGGCGATATTAAAAGGAACCCCCAGGAAAGAATCGGCACTGCGCTGATACAACTGGCACGACAATTTTCCATTCACCACATAAAACTGGAAAAGGGCATGACAAGGCGCCAAAGCCATATTCTCAATATCCCCGGCATTCCAGGCGCTGACCACCAGACGGCGGGAATCGGGCGTGTTTTTTATATCGTGAATCACCTGGGAGATTTGGTCCAGACAAGTGCCATCCGGACGCGGCCACGAACGCCACTGGTAGCCATAGATGTGCCCCAGGTCACCGTTCTCGTCCGCCCATTCGTTCCATATTCTCACTCCGTGTTCCTGAAGATAGCCGACATTGGTATCTCCTTTCAAAAACCACAACAGCTCGTAGATAATTGATTTCAGGTGCAACTTTTTCGTAGTCAGCAAAGGAAAGCCCGCCTGCAAGTCAAACCGCATCTGGTGTCCGAAAACACTGATGGTTCCCGTTCCCGTCCGATCGGTCTTCTCCGTTCCCTCCTTCAAGATTCTTTCCAATAAATCCAAATATTGTCGCATATCCTCAAGACATTTAAAATGTTCGGC
>CAYNXE010000007.1:0-25558 GCA_964400995.1 uncultured Odoribacter sp. | reverse complement strand
CCAGTCGGAAAACGGGTTGATATACTTTGACATAGACGCACGGATTGGATACTATCACAAAGTTAGGAGAAATTTTCTAAATAGAGAAGACAGAGGGGGTTATATTTAAACCTTCCCAAAAAATCAGAGATGCCCAAGTGGTTATTTAAAAAATTTTATTTAATTTTAGATACTTGATATATGAACGTGAACAACGAGATAATATTGTATCAACCGGATTCTACTGTCAAACTTGAGGTACGGATTGAGAATGAAACGGTGTGGTTGACCCAACAACAAATAGCAGATTTGTTCGGGGTCAAACAACCTGCCATTTCCAAACATCTCAGGAACATATTCGAAAGTAAAGAACTGATGGAATCTTCAGTTCATTCCATTTTGGAATATACTGCCGCAGACGGAAAAGTATACAAGACTAAATTTTATAATTTGGATGCAATACTGTCGGTAGGGTATCGTGTGAACAGCAAAAATGCCACCATATTCCGGCAATGGGCGAACAAAGTGCTGAAAGAATATCTTATGCGTGGCTATGTCATAAATCAGCGTTTTGAACGTCTGGAATATCGAATGGCACAAACAGAGGAAAAGATTGATTTGCTTGTACGAACTTCTCTTTCTCCTATTGAAGGCGTGTTCTATGACGGACAGATATTTGACGCATATACTCTGATGTGTGACCTTGTGCGGAGTGCTAAAAAGCGAATCGTGATGATTGACAACTATATAGACGATTCGGTTCTTCGGCAACTGGATAAACGCAGGGAAGGAGTAGCAGCTACTATTTATACCCATTCCATCAGCAAGGCTTTACAACAAGACGCAGCTCGTCATGATTCCCAATATGCGCCAATCGCATTGAGGGTTTACAAAAAAGCACATGATCGTTTTCTTATCATTGACAATATGGTTTATCATATCGGTGCTTCATTCAAAGATTTGGGCAAACGATTGTTTGCTTTTTCCAAAATGGAAGCGATGTCGGCGGATGAATTGATCGACCATTTGGAGAAGTGAGAGTAGGAATGAGATTCGCTTAATAAAAAAGAGACTGTCTAACAACAAAAGTAATTGGTAGACAGTCTCATTTGTATGGAATAAAAGTTTTTGCTTTGCGGGCAAAGAATCAATTATTCGTTGTAGGCTTCGTATTCAAAAACAATCTTTTTTGTATAGGTTACATCTTCAAATTCATCATAAATGCTGGTGCTTGCAGATGTGATGTAATCTCCGCCTTCATACTTGATTTCAGCATTATTATAAGCCTCCTCCCCCAAGTTGGTCGGAAGATTTGCTGAATGATTGCCGGAAATTCCTAATAAAAAGGAGAAAAATTGGTGATTATCCATTGCTTGTAAGAAAAAATTATAAATACAAGCTACGGGATCACCGATTTCCAGATAATTAATCAGGTTCGGATTTGAAAAGTTAAGTTCAGAGTAACCTACATTAACTAAATTTCTGTCTGTAAAGTCATATGAAATTGTTCCCTCTTCATCTTCATCATCGTTAACGCTGGACAGGTAATTTTTGGTTGTATAATTCCATGTATAAGAAAATTCACTGTCTACGTCTTTGGATGTGGCTATTCGATTTCCTGCTAAAGTATAAATATGATTTTCATTTTCGGAGGAAATAGTTATTTCAGTATCTGTATATGCAATTTGGTATACTGTTTGTTCCTCATATAATTCTGTTGTTATTTGAGCAATACGAGCATGGTCATCATATTTTAATTCCCAAGTCCATGGCTCTTCATCTTCATCATAATAGGTAATCTTTGTAATCCGTTTGGTAATCGGATTCATGGCTTCAACTTCTCCCAAGGGCCATTCTTTTTCGCCATGGATGAGTACTACATTATAAAATTCTTTTGCAGTTAAATCATTGGGAACAGTAAACGATACATTTGTTGCTGTAAATATTGGATTGGAAATCGGCTCTTTCTCTGCACCAACCTTTTGCAATACAAGTTGAAAATCTTCTGTGTCAAATCCTTCACCAAAGATTTTAGCCTCTTTACCCATGTAGATTCTTGCCGGCATTTGTAAAGAAGTGATTTTTTCAACAACTTCAATTGTTAAATCTAATTCCCACGTCCAGTCATTTTGTGATAAAGATACAGAATATGTACCTATCGGTGCTTCAACAGGAACAGTAAAGACTGCGTTTTCATCCGTTATTTTAGATAGTTTTGCTGTAAATGAGTACTCTTCTTCTTCATGGGTAAAGATTAATTCTGATGTTTCATTGAATCCCTTTCCTTTGACGATGATATCATCTCCGATCATAATTGGTCCTTGAATGGATATATTTTTGACCGGCCTGGGTTTGTCAACAACCGTTACTTCTCCCAAATTGAGTGTTTCTTCCTCTTGAGTTAAAATAACAGAGCAAGTTACACCAATGAGTGTTCTATCAGTAGGAACCGTAAAAGTAACCTTCGTTTCAGTAAATACGGCATCTTCCAATTTTACAGTACCTTGCTCTTTGCTTTCCAAGGCAAGTTTTGCCGTAGTCACAAAGCCTTGGGCTTCGATTTCCACTTTTTCGCCGAGAGCGATTTCTTTGGACATCTTTATGCCGGTAATTCTTTCGGCGAGTGGAAGTTGGGTGTCATCGTCCGAGCATGCGGAGAATGCACACGCGCTGCATACAAGAAGCAGCATAAACCAAATGTTTTTCATAATTTTAAAATTTAGTAGATGAATAAAAGGGTTAATAAACAACAATATCTATACATTGTGCCGTGCGGAAAAATTTCCGGGCGAATGCCACGACCTCCTTGGCGGTGATTTTGTCGATGAGGTTGTCAAAATACCGGGCATCGTCGAGCAGGGTGCGGGTGCGGTTATAGAACTGCAGGTTTTCCGTCCAGTAGGCAATGTCCTTGTCTGCAAAGGCGGCTTGGTGATTCTTTTTCAACACCAGTGCAAAATATTCCACATCGTCTTCCGGCAATCCTTCTTCCTGCAGGCGTTTGATTTCTTCGTGAACGATTTGTCGCATCTGCGCGCCTTTGGCACGGGAGCTTTCAAACTGTACGGCAAGGGTTTGTTCATATTGCGGATAGTCCTCCGTTTGTGCGAATGTATGCACGCCATACGACCCTCCGGCATCTTCGCGAATGCTCTGGCGGAATTGCTGGTCGAGGTACTGGCGGAGAATCTGCATATATATCTTGTCCGCAGGCTTGATAGGCAGGCGGTTTTTAAACTCGATGTTCACCATATACTTCTCTTCGGGCAGTCCCAGCACAATGTCGCGCGTTGCGGACTCGCGCCGCTCATATTCATGGAAAACGGCTTTCTCCCGGGTGCCCTTGGTTGGCAGGGAGGCGATGTAAAGTTCCGTCAGTCGGCGGGCTTCCTCGCGGGGCAGGTCGCCCACGAGATAGAAAGAAAAGTCGCCGGCATTGCGGAAGCGTTCATCGTAGATGCTTTGCATCCGTTCGAAATTCATGGCGGCGTAGTGGGCGGTGTCGTCGGCGTGTATGCGGGGCGAGGGGAGGGTGTGTACCTCCTTCATGACGGTGGCGATACTATCGTCCGTGGTGGGCTTGGCATAGGCGCGCTGAATCTTGTTCGCCCGCACGTATTTGTCGAACGCCGTGCGACTGAAGCGTGGGTGGGTGACGGTGAGGTGGAAGAACTGGAATGCCCGTTCGGCATCCTTGCGCGTGGAACGGCAGTTGATGCTTTCGGAACGTTCTTCCAGGGCAATGTTGATGTCAATCTCATGCCCTTGCATAATCGCATTGAGCGTTCGGGGCGTGTGTTTGTAAAGCCCGTGTTGGAGGAACAGCGTGTTGAGGGCGTCGGCGGAGGCAAGGTCTTCTGCCGGTAGCAGGGAGCGTCCGCCGGCACTGCCTGCCAGCAGGTTGAAAGTGCCTGCTTCGCTGTCGGTGTACTTGTAATACACCTTGGCGCCGTTGCTGAGCGTCCAGGCTTCGGCTTCCGCGGCTTTCAGGATATTGGTCTTTACGATGGCGCCGCCTTGGGGCACGAAATCCATCAAGGGCGGAAGGGTATCCTCTTTCCTTTCGGGATAGGGTTGGGGAACATGTTGCCGGGCTTCCTGCCGGATAGCCGTCAATTCGCGGCTGTCGGGGAAAGGATAGTCGGGATTATTGCCTTGCACGGCATAGACCCAGTTATCTTCACGGTTGCACCAGCGGGCAATCCATTCCTGCATGGCGGCGCTGTCGATGGTGCCGACAATCCGGTAAGTGGAGTCCAGCTTTGCCGCCACTTCGCAGAGGGGATAGCCGAGCAGGAAATGGTCCTGATAGATTTTGAGATAGACGCTGTTGGGCATCCGGTCGAGCATGGAAGCGGATTGTCGGAGACTGCGGCGGTAATTGTCCGTCAGTTCCTTCATCTTCTGTTCCGTGATGCCGTAGCGGCGGATGCGTTCCAATTGCTCGAGCACTTGCTGGAGGGCTTCCTTTTCCATACCGGGCAGGGGAGTGACGGCAATGTTCAACCCTTCGTAGTGGCGCACCATGTTGTGGATGCCTGCCTGTACGCTGAGGAAACTGGCGTCTTCCTCCTCGATGAATTCGTTGAGGTAGTCGCCTACCAGTTGGTTGTAGAACTCGCTGAACAGTTGCTCCTTGATTTGGGTTTCCAGTGAATGAACCGGCGCTTTACGGAAACGTTGCATGAGGACAACCGCATTTTGCGGAATATCCTTGTCGATGAGCCGGCAGTAAAGCGGTTCCGTATTGTCCGGAATGTGATAGGTCAGCCGGGCTTTGGGATGGATGCGCTTGGGAATGGGGGCGAAGAGGCGTTTCACCTCTGCTTCCACGGCATCGGGGTCGATGTCGCCGATGATGATGACCGCCTGCTGGTCGGGACGGTAAAAGTCCCGGTAATAGGCGCGTACCTCTTCGGCGGTGAAATGATTGAGTACCTCCGGCGTACCGATGACGTCGTGGGTGGCATATTTGCTGTGATTATAGAGCAGGGCGTTGACCTCCGTTTGCATCCGCTGGGCGAGGTCCATGCCCTGGCGGCGTTCCTCAAGGATGACTTTGCGCTCGATTTCCATTTCATCGGCACGCAGGAGGAGAAATCCCGACCAGTCGTGCAGAATCAGGATGCAGGAATCCACCAGTCCTTTGTCGTTTGTCGGCACGCCGTCGATGTGATAGACCGTTTCATCGGCGCCCGTATAGGCGTTCAAGTCCTGGATGCCCCGCCGTTTGAGAAAGGCGGGAGCGCCCTCCGGAAAATTTGCCGTGGCGTGGAAAGCCATGTGTTCGAGCACGTGTGCCAGACCGTTCTGGTGGTCTTCTTCCATGAGCGCGCCCACGTTCTGCACCAGGTAGAAATCAGCCTTCCCTGGCGTCGTGCGGTTGGCGCGGACGTAATAATGCAGTCCGTTGTCAAGGCGTCCGTGGCGCAAAGACTGACCGGTGGCGGACATTTGCCAGGCGGAAACCGCCGTCAGGAGGAATAGAAAGAAAATCTTTTTCATGGGATGATACTCATAGGTTTTCCAGACTTTCGCGAATCATGTTCTGCAATTGCACTTTCAGGGCAGGCTCCTCGATTTCGGCACTGACGATAAATGCCTGGTTGAGGCTTTGCTTCGCCTTGGTGGTGTCGCCTGTCTTTTGCAGATTCTCGGACAGCAGCATCAGCAACCGCGTGCGCAACTGGGGAGCCATTTTCATACCCAGGGTGCGGTTGAGCCAGCGGATGACAAAAGGACGTGCCTGGTCGGGCAGATTGCCTTGGTAAATGGCATACAGGTCCTCGATGGGCTGCGTATAGTCGTTGATGTTTAACGCCTTGTCGGCTCCTGCGAAATACTTGTCCATGTTTTCAAAAAAGACGGGCAGATTGTGGCGGAAAAGTCCGGCATAACTGTCGGCGAGCAGGGTGACGGCTTCGATTGCCGAAAGGTCGCCGAAAGGCATATCGGCGTATATGGCCTGCAAGTCGCCGTTGATGCGTCCGAGGGCTTGCTTGTAGTCCGCCTTGCCGGTGCTGCATAGCTTCAGGATGTGCGTGTTGTAAAGCCCGATGAGGTAATTTTGCACCTCTTCCTTGTCGACAACCTGGCAATAGCGGTCATAATTCTTCACCACGAAATCGAATATCGGGTCCTGTTTCTCGATTTCCGGATGATAGAGCGAAAGAATGGTGAAGTCTGTCGGATTAATCATCTCCTCCAGTTTCTTGCTCTTGAGGTATTCGGGGAAAAGGGCGTCGATGCGCACGGTCCATTTCTCCTGATTATAGCCTTTCTGCGTCTTGATGAAATCGGGCGCGCGCAACAGCAGTTTTTGTTGCAGTTCGGCGTTCTTCTTTTCTTTCTTGGATTTCTCGTACAATTTCTCGAAAGTAAGCTCGTCTCCCTCGACGATTTGCGCTTCGAGCAACAGGCTGGCAGGTGTATGGACGCCTATCAGGGTTTTGAGCACCTCGCCTTTGCTGTCGATGAAAAGCATGGTGGGCAGGGAGGTGATTTTATAGCGTTCCACGAGGCTTTTGTTGGCGGGGGCGTCGTTGTCGATCTGGCAGTTGATGAAATGTTCGTTGAAATATTTGCCAACTTCGGGTTGGGTGAATACTTGAGCCGACATGACCTTGCAGGGACCGCACCACGATGCCCAGAAGTCGATGAACAGATTCTTCTTTTCGGCTTTGGCTTTTGCCAGGGCTTCTTCAAAAGTGGATGCGCTGAAAGCGATTTGGGCGGATAGCCGGTTGCCGGCAATCAGCAGCAGGCAGACGAGCAGATATTTCAAATGTTTCATATCTTGATGGATTTAAAGACTGTTTATTGTAAAATGAAAGTGAAAATGTCGGGCAGGACAACGCTATAACCGTCGTTGCTTACCCGCAGGGACACGATGTATTTCCCGGCGGGGGAATTGACCTTGGTGTCGACATACATCCTGCCGCCTCCGATGACGGTCAGGTAGCGGGCAAAGTTAGCGGCTGCCTCTTCGCCTTGGTCGCTGCGAAGGCTCTCCAGGGTGTAGATAATCGGTTCCGTGCCCAACAATTGCTCGATGCAGGAAGTTGTCCAGGGAATATCGCTTCCGAACTGTTTCTTCAATTTCTCCAGTTCCTCCTTGACGCTGATGGGGTTTTCCAAACCTTGCTCTTCGCATAGGCTGGCAATCTTGTCCTGATTCTTTTTAACCACTTGCTGATGGGCTGCCAATACCCGTTCCCGGGCCAATTGCTTGTTTTGCGCCTCGGTGGCTTTCTGGAGTAAAGCCTGGGACCTTTCGTCCTCTCCGACTTCGTCAAGATATGCGTAATAGGCGGCGGCTTCTTTCAGGGCCACTTTTTCCAAGTTGTCCACCTCTTTCCTCAGTTCATCCTCTTTCTCCTCCAATACTTGGAGCGTTGCCAGCGAATCGGCGATTTCGCCCTCATAGCTGCCGAGTTGAGTCTCCAGGCGATTAACGGCGTTCTGGTAGCTTTCCTGCCGGAGCAGTGTGAGATTGTCTATCGGGAATCTGGCATTCTCTGTAAACAGGTAACCGGTATGCTCCTTTTCACAACTTGCCAGAACAAAAAGCGTGAGAAAGAAACCGAGGCATATATTGAATTGTTTCATATCTGCATAAGATTAAAAACCGTTAATTGAATAAAAAGTCATTTCCCAGGGCTTGCACAACGCCGTTTTCCGTCTGAATGTCGCTGGAATAAATCATTCTCGAGGCGGCGAATTGGCTGACATAAAACCAGAGGTGAACCGCTCCCGCATTTTCAATGTCCATATAGGAACCTTGATATGTCCAAAGGAAAACCTTGGTGCGGTCCATCAGCTCGAAAGTTGCCCCGCCCGTCTGCTCTCCGGTGGCTGTGGAACGGGAACCGCGGGGAATGTCCTCGACCATGATGCGTCTCGGAATAATCAGCTTCTGCAACAGCCGGCGGCACTCGTCTGCCGGAATGTCTTTCACCTGCTGATAGCCGTTGTCATACAAATAGGTCAGGATAGCCAGGTTGCCGGGAGCCAGAAAAGTGATTTGCCGGTATTCGCCCTTGCCCTCGAACAAATCCTGCAATCCGGCGTGTTGAATCATCACCCGGGTGGAATCCCAGTCATAGGGCTGTTTTGCGAAATAGTCCCACATGGAGCAGTCGTGCACGCCATAGGCGATGCCTCCGTCGTGGTAATTCCATTTGGTGCAGGACGTCATGGCGATGCCTGCGGTCAGTACAAGGATAAAGCGTATGAGGGAATTTATTTTTGCCATAACCAGTAAGTATTTTGAGTCATTAAAGTATTCTTTTCAAAAGCATCGGAATTCACCCAGGTGTAGAGCGCTCCGTTGCGCACGTCTTCGTCCGTGAGGGTCTTGAACTTGCCATAAAGCATTTCCCGGTAATAACCGTTACGCACGATGTCGAAATAATATTGTCCCTCGCCGAACAGTTCACGGCGGCGTTCGTTGAAGATTTCTTTCCGCAACGCTTCCGCTTCCGTGCTTCCGCTGTAAGCATCCAGTCCGGCTCTTGCGCGGATGCGGTCCAGGTCTTTCTTGGCCTCCGTATTGCCGAGGCGTGCACGGCATTCGGCACGCAGCAGAATGAGGTCAGCCAGTCGCCAGATGACGAAATCGCAGTCCGTGGCAACGGGAACCGAAGCGCCTCCTTCAAGCATTTCGGAATTGGTTTGGTAATGATAGTCGCGCCATTTGCTGATAAAGGCATACGGCAACGCTTCCGCATCCAGTTCATACCAGAATTCCCGACGGCGCAGGTCGTTCTCTTCCGGATAAATCTCCTTGACCGTGGAAACCCTGATCCGGTTATATTGCTGCGCATTGTTGGTCGTCAAATTTTGAGGGCTGTTGTTGATATAAGGATAATCAATCATCTCCTGTCCCGGCAGTTCGCCCGAAAACGAGGTGGAATAAGTGTGGGCGTCGTCCAGCAGGTCGTTGTCGATGCAAAAAATTGTTTCTTTGCTGTTCCGGGCTTTGCCGAACACATTTTTAATCAACCCTTCCATATCCTCCAGTTCATAGTCGCCGGCAAATTCGTCGATGACCTGCGAGGCGTAATGTTCTGCCTGTTCCCAGTAACTTTTTTCCTGCGTCAATCCTCCCATCCAGGCATAAATTTGCGCGAGGAGGGTATTCACGCTGCCCCGGCTGGCATATTGTTTCGAAGTGATGAGGCGTCCGGAAGCGTTCAGCATCTTGTCGTGCGCCGGCAGACCGAGGGCGATTTGGGCTTCCTCGGCGGCATATTTCAAAACGTCCAATGCCGGGCTCTTGGCAAGGGCGACGAGCGATTCCGAACCCGGAGAAATAGGCGCGTCGCCCCATATCTGGGCAATCCGGAAATAAGTCAACGCCTTGATAAAATGCGCCTGCTTCAGCCAGAAGTCAGCCCGTTCCTCGGGAATGTTCTGAAAGCGATACTCGTTGTCAATCATCAGGTCTGCCAGACTGATGAGGGAATAATGATTGCTCCACGTGCTTCTCAAAATACTGCTTCCGATGGTCTGAGTGGTATGTATGGCAACGTCCAGTTCGCGGAATCCCTTGATGCTCTGCTTCTGTTCATCGGCATCGATGGACATATAATAATAGGGTTGTTTGCCCATGCAGACCGATTTCAGTCGGGCGAGCATGGAAATATGCAGCGACTCCAGGTCGTTCTCGTTCTGGAAAAAATTCGTCAGGGTGACCGAATTCTCCGGGTCGATGTTCAGCCAGTCATTACAGGAAATGAGCGGCAGCAACAGCAATATGGTAAGAAATCTTTTCATTTCGTTGGCGGATTAAAAGTTAAGCGTTACTCCTACGGTAAATTTGCGGGGCAGCGGGTAGGACGTCAGGTTGTCCAGACCGCTGGTCGGGTCAATCAGTTCCGGGTCGATGCCGGAATAATTCGTCAGCAGGAAGAGATTCTCGGCAGTCACAAAGAAACGTGCGCTGCTGATACCGATTTTCTTGACGATTTTTTCCTCCAGATTATACCCCAGCGTCAACTGCTTCAGACGCATGAAATGCACCTTTTCAATATCGCAGTCGTACAGACCGGAATACTGATAATACAAATCGTACATCTGCGGCTTCGGATAGGCGACATTCTTGCTGTCGGCACCGTTCCAGGCGTTCAGCTTGGTGACATCGGCGAAAAGGGGAGCCGAATAAGAGTCCGGTTTCAGACTGAAATCATCGTATATCTTCAGCGCATGGCGTCCGATGGAATAATTGAAAAAGATATTCAGGTCCAGATTCTTCCACCTGATTTCATTGATGAAGCCTCCGTGTGCCTTGGGCAGCGGACTGGCAGCCGCATACTTGTCGGCGGACGTGATGCGTCCGTCGCCGTTGAGGTCGATGAGCTTGCGTGCCCCCGGCAGATAAACGGCCTTCATATTATTATCGTAAATCGGCTGGATTTCCTTGTTTGCCGTGTAATAATTGGGCACTTCGTCCATGCTGTTGTAAAAGCCGTCGGTTTTGAACACCATGAGCTGGTGCAGGGGACGTCCGATGATCTGGCTGTTGAAATCGAAGCCGTCCGAACTCTTCTCGAAGCGGTTCCAGTTGCGCGAAAGGTTAAACTTCATCCTCCACTGCACGGCGGTTTCACGGAAAATGTCGGCAGTCAGTTCCAGTTCGACACCTTGATTGGAAATCGCCATCCCGTTTTGCCACTGGAAATTGAGATAATGCGTATTTCCCGGCAACGTGATGCGGTTCAATTGTCCCGAAGTATAGCGGTAATAATAATCCAGATTGACTTTAAACCGGTAATCCAACAGGCTGATGTCCAGTCCCACGTCATACTGGTTGGTCTCCTCCCAGCTCAGGTTCTTGTTGATGACTCCGGCGTCGGTGCTCGGCATCATGCCCGCATTGCCGTGGAACGTGTAAAAGTCGGGCGACAGCAACCCGTGTGCCAGATAAGGTTGGTGGAATTTCTGTCCCGAAATACCCCAGCTGGCGCGGATTTTGGCGAAACTCAGCCAATAGAGCCGTTTCATGAACGTCTCCTCGGAAAAAGCCCAGCCCACGGCGACGGAAGGGAAGGTCGCCCACCGCACGTTCTCGCCGAACACGGACGAACCGTCGCGCCGCAACGTTGCTTCCAGCATATACCTTTCTTCAAAATTATAAGTAAGGCGTCCGAAATAACTGTTCAGCCGTTCCTCGTCGAAATTCGACTGATAGGTGAAGGCGGAGATAAAAGCGTCCGTCGTTCCGTCGCCCACATTGTTCAGGCCGTTCTCACCGCCCCAGCCGTGTTCGCCCACATAATGCACGTGGTCGCTCGGTCCGTTCTGCGCGGAACCCTTGTTGCTGAACCCTTGGTCTTTCTGGAAAGCAAGCCCCACCAGAACGTCGAAATTGTGCCGGTTCTTGACGGTAAAATGATAACTCAGCAGATTCTCGTTGAGCAGGGAAATATCCCGCGCGATGGTTCCTGCCGAAGAAGAGAAATAATAGGGCGGATTCAACTGTTTGGGCTTGAACACATTCTGATTCTGCTGATTGAAGTCCACGCCCGCCGACAACTTCAGATGCAGGTCGCGGATAATCTCATAGTCAAGTACCAGGTTGAACCGGGCGGAATAACTCTGATTCTTTTCCGATGTCTCGTTCAGCTCCTGAAGCATAAACTTGCCCACTTCCCCGTCACCCGGCAACAAAGTCGGCGTATCCATCGGGTCGGACGTGATACCCTCCATCTTGCTGGCATTGCTGCCCGCGTTGCTGCCTCGGCTGCGGTCGCTGTAAGTCAGCGACATCTGGGTATCCATCCGCAACTTCTTGACGGGATTCGCCGTCAGGTTCGTCAACACATTGAAACGGGTGAATCCGGTATTGATGGCAATACCCTCCTCGTCATAATAGCCGGCGCCGATCATGTAACGCACGCTCTCGTTTCCGCCGGAAGCCTGCAAATTGGCGTTCAGCACCTTGGCAACATGATAGTTCTGTTTCCACCAGTGCGTGGAATTGTTGTAAAACGGATTCAGACTGTCCTGCAAGGCAATGGCGTTCTGCGGCAGGGTGCTGCCCCAGAACCAATTGTACATCGGTCCGTCTTTTTGGCGGTTGTCATATACTTCCTTGTAAGAATCCGGTACCTTCCAAGTGCCGTCTTCCGTCTTATAGGGAGCCACCGTGTTGTACAGCGCATTCAGGTGATACCTGCGTTCATAGCTGCCGCCCCATTGCTCGGGAGCTTCCGGCAGCCAGGAGGCGGAATACGAGAAATTGGCAGCAAACCGCGCTTTGCCCGCTTGTCCTTTCTTTGTCGTAATCAAGATAACACCGTTGCCTGCGCGTGAGCCGTAGATGGCGGCGGAGGCGGCATCTTTCAACACCTCGATGGATTCAATCATCGAAGGGTCCAGGTCGGACAATGTGTTGGAACCTGTTACCGGCGAAGTGAAAGACTGCATCGGTACGCCGTCGATGACATACAGCGGAGTGCCGTAATTGCGGTCGTCGCCTTCACCTTCCACAAACAGGGAATTGTAACCGCGAATGGCGACTAACGAACCGCCGCCGCCCGGAGAACCCGAGATATTGCTGATTTCCACGCCCGCCATGTGTCCCTGCAACAGATTCTCAAGACTGTGTGTGGGCAATTCCTTGAGGTCCTCGGCTTTTACCGAAGAAATGGAGCTGACCACCGTGCGCTTCTTCTGCGATCCGTAGGCAACTACCTGAACCTCTTCCAAATTGGCGGACTCCGGTTCCATCTTCACATTCACCGCCTGCTCGCCGTTGTAGCCGACCTTGACGGTCTTGTAGCCCACGAACGAAAACACCAGTTTGCCCGTCTCTCGCGGTGCCGACAGCGTGAAATTTCCGTCTACGTCAGTCGAGACGCCCAGTTGCGTGCTGTCCAGCAGAACCGTGACGCCGGGCATGGCGATGTTCTTTTCATCCACCACCTTGCCCCGTATCTTGTAATATTTTTGCGGTTCCTCCGGTTGCTGTTGCTCCCGGAACAGGATAATGGTCTTGTCCAGGATACGGAACGAAAAGCCCGTGCCTTTCAGACAGCCGGCAAGCACCTCCTCGATGTTGGCATCGCGGACGTCCAGCGTGATGTTTGAAATCTTCTTCACGGCATCGTCGTCGAAGAAAAAACTGAACTCCGATTGCTGGCGGATATTGTTCATGACCTGCTCCAGAGAAGCGTTGGTCACTTTCACCGCCAACAGGGTTTCTTGCGAATAAGTCTTTGCCGAAACCTGCAAAAAGGTGGCACACAGAAACAACAGGCAAAGTTTCATCATCTTTTGTGTTTTACGCCATCGCCCACCTTGGCGAAAGCCGTTTTCATCATTGGTCTTCATAAAATGATTGGGTCTATTTATATTCATTTTCATGGATTAGGCAAAACAATCGAGACAGTGCGTCCGTGCACCTTGAAGCGCACGCGCCGGTTCTGCTCGATGATGTGGAGAATATCCTCGAATCGCTCCAGCTTGTCGATGTCGCCGGTAAACCGGATGTCCTTCACTTCCGGCTGGAGATAAAATACTTCCAGGTCATACCAGCGGGCAAGAATGGTGAACAAATCCTCCAGCCGCATGTCGCGGAAAATAATCCGCCCTTCCTGCCAGGCGGTATACAGGCGGGTGTCCACTTGCTGCTTGATGATGTCGCCGTTCGTCTTCGTCAGGCGGCCCTGTTCTCCGGGTGCCAGTTGCACGCTTTGACCGCTCACCTTTTCCGACATTTGCACTGCGCCCGAAACCAGCGTGGTGACAATGTCCTCTTCCGGATAGGCTTGCAGATTGAAACAGGTGCCCAGTACCGTGATTTCCGCGGGACCCGAAATAATGGTGAAAGGATGCGAGGCATCGGGAGCCACCTCGAAATAAGCCTCTCCGAGCAGATAGACCGTGCGTTGCTTGCCGCTGAACTTCACCGGATAGCGCAATTGCGATGCGGCATTGAGCCACACCCGCGTCCCGTCCGAAAGCGTCAGCACATATTCACCTCCGCGCGGTGTTTCCAGCGTATTGCAGGGAATGCGTCCGTCCGTGACAGGTTCCTCGGAATAAGTGAGCCGGTTTTCCTGAATCTCGATGCGGGCGCCTTTTTGCGAGGCGACAGGGGTCAGCGTGTCACTTTCCGACAGCACGATTTGCCGTCCGCCTTCCAGCGTCAGCAAGGCTTTCGGGCGAATGGCGGTAATCACTTCGCCGTCCTCTTCGGAAATCATCTTCCCGTTTTGCCACCACCCCGCTAAGCCCGCGGAGAGCAACAGACACGCCACGGCGGCATACCGTGAAATCCGGACAGCCAGCCGATGCCTGCGGCGTTCTGCCAGCCGGCGCTGAAATTGCCGGCAATCCTGCTGCCAGTCGATGCCTTGATGACAGGACAGCTGCTCCATCAGATTCCCTTCCTCTTGAAAAGAGGCATACAGGCTTCGGTGTCGCTCGTCCTGAGCCAGCCACTCCTCCAGCATCCCCTGCTCATCGGCGGAAATATCCTCCCGCAGTGAGCGCGCAATGATTTCGGCCAATAGAAATATTTCCTCTTCTTTTGTTTCCATAAAAAGTTTGATATATTAATAAACCCTTAAGGAAGCAAAAAGAGGGGGGAGAAAGTTGAAAAATAATTCAGAATTGTAACCAGGCGGTCAGAAGTGTCAGGGGGACAATGTCTTTCAAGCGGTTGTATAGCAACGCTTTCCCCTGTTTTTTATAAGACTTGACGGTTTCGACGCTGATGCAAAGCGCATCGGCGATTTCTTGATTGCTTTTGTTTTCCAAGGCAAGCCGGTACACGTTTCGACACTGCGGAGGCAAGGCGTCGATGGCGTTCATCAGGTGAACATACACCTCCTCTTCCAACACCCGGTCCAGATAGAACGTTTCCTCCGTCATTGCCTGGATTTCCTGCAAATGGCGGCGCTTCACCTCCTCGTGGCGGAGGAATTTCAGGCAACGGTTGCGGGTGCTCTGGTAAAGATAGGCTTTCAATTGCTCCAAGGTGGCAAAAGGCTTCTTGTGTTCCACGACGTGGAGAAAAACTTCCCGCACCGCATCCTTGCAATCCTCTATATCTGCCAGGTAATTCTTGGCAAACACCACTAACGGCACGTAATGATATTCGAACAGGTATTTTACCGCCGCATTGTCGTAACGCAGTATCTCTTCCATGGAAAGCGGCGGTGTGGCGGGTATCTTCATCCTTTAGGCAAATTCGAAAAGCAAATATAATAGCATTTTGTAAAAATCCGCCTTAAAAAAACAAAAACCGGAGGGGAAACTTCTTGTTTCCTCCTCCGGCTTTTTATATAACGCTTTCCCGTCCGAATTACATCATGCCGGGCATGCCGCCGCCCATGGCAGGAGCAGCCGGTTCGTCCTTCTTCTCTTCTACCAGGACGCATTCGGTGGTCAGGAACATGCCGGCGATAGAAGCGGCATTCTCCAGAGCGACACGGGTCACTTTCTTCGGGTCGATGACGCCGGCTTTCTTGAGGTCTTCGTAAACGTCCTTGCGGGCATTGTAACCGAAATCTCCCTTGCCTTCGCGTACCTTGTTCACGACAACGGCACCTTCAACGCCGGCATTGAAAGCAATCTGACGCAACGGTTCCTCGATGGCGCGCTTGATGATTTCGATACCGGTGGTTTCGTCTTCGGTTTCACCCTTCAGGTTCTCCAAAGCGGCTTGTGCGCGGATGTAAGCGACACCACCTCCCGGTACGATTCCCTCTTCGCTGGCTGCGCGGGTAGCGTGCAGAGCATCGTCGATACGGTCTTTCTTTTCTTTCATTTCCACTTCGGAAGCGGCACCTACGTAAAGAACAGCTACGCCGCCAGACATTTTGGCCAAACGTTCTTTCAATTTCTCCTTATCGTAGTCGGAAGTAGAATTTTCAATCAGTTTCTTGATTTGTTCGATTCTTTCCTGGATAGCTTCTTTCCGTCCGGCACCTTTCACGATGGTGGTGTTTTCCTTGTCGATGGTCACCTTGTCAGCGCGTCCCAGCATGTCGATGGTCATGCCGTCCAGTTTCATGCCTTTGTCCTCGGAAGCCACAACGCCACCGGTCAGGACAGCGATGTCTTCCAGCATCTCTTTACGACGGTCGCCGAATCCCGGAGCTTTTACGGCAGCGATTTTCAGGGAACCTCTCAGGCGGTTTACCACCAGGGTAGCCAGCGCTTCGCTTTCCACGTCCTCGGCGATAATCAACAGCGGACGTCCGGATTGTGCTACCGGTTCCAGTACGGGCAGCAATTCCTTCATGGAAGAAATCTTCTTGTCGTACAGCAGGATATAGGGATTGTCAAATTCGCAAAGCATTTTTTCGCTGTCCGTCACGAAATACGGAGAAATGTATCCGCGGTCGAATTGCATACCGCCTACGGTCTTCACTTCTGTTTCCGTTCCTTTGGCTTCCTCTACGGTAATCACGCCTTCGATGCCCACTTTTTCCATGGCCTCGGCAATCAGGTTACCGATGGTTTCGTCTCCGTTGGCGGAAATCCGGCCTACCTGACGGATTTTCTCGAAGTTGTTGCCCACTTCCTCTTTCTGGCTTTCCAGGTGTTTCACGACAGCGGCAACCGCTTTGTCGATACCCCTTTTCAGTTCCATGGGGTTCGCGCCTGCGGTGACGTTCTTCAAGCCGACGGTGCTGATGGACTGTGCGAGAATCGTGGCGGTTGTCGTTCCGTCACCGGCATCGTCGCCGGTCTTGGAAGCCACTTCCTTCACCATTTGCGCGCCGATGTTGGCATACGGGTCAGCCAGTTCGATTTCTTTGGCAACGCTGACACCGTCCTTGGTGATGTGAGGTGCGCCGAATTTCTTTTCAATGACTACGTTGCGTCCTTTCGGACCGAGGGTTACTTTCACTGCGTTAGCCAATTCGTCAACCCCTTTTTTCATCAGGTCGCGGGCTTCAATATTGAATTTTATTTCTTTTGCCATGATATTTTGATTTGAAAGTCTTTAAAATCTGTAAACTTATTTGATTCGCCCGTCATTACAATACGACGAGGATGTCGCTTTGGTTCATGACCAGGTATTTCTTGTCGTCGATGTGAATCTCCGTGCCGGAATACTTGCCGAACAATACGGTGTCCCCTGCTTTGATTTCCATGGGTTCGTCCGCTTTTCCCTTTCCGGTGGCGATGACAGTTCCTTTCTGGGGTTTCTCCTGTGCCGTATCCGGAATGATGATACCGCCTTTGGTTACAGTTTCTGCTTCAACAGGCTCAACAATGACTTTGTTAAGTACGGTTTTCAGTGTCATAACGTTAAAATTTAAAGTTTATAATAGTTTTTTTCTTCTTTCGGGTGACAAACGCTTATAGCCTTTGAACGATTGCAACGCTTGTATGGTTACAACGTCTTCTGTCTATCATTTTTTGTGCCAGAATGGGCAGACCAGACCGGAGTTTGTGCGAAATCTTTTATAAAATACTGAAAATTAACACAGAAAGGTTAAGCGAAAAAAGACTGACAGCGGGGAATAAAAAATGTCAGTATGACTGACATACTGACATTCTGAACGAAAAAGTTAAACAGGAGTCTGCACATTAATTGTCTCCTGTCTCCGCCGTTTCCTCTGCACCAGTTGAACCCGGGAAAGACGGTATGGCTTGTTGTTGTATGGGTTGTGCATTAATTTGTTCCTGAATGGCTGAACGGTTGCTGCTCTCTCCTCTGGGCAGGAAGAAAACGGCCAACACGCACAATATCATCATGGCTCCTGCCAACGTCCAGGTGGCTTTTTCCAGAAAATCGGTAGTCCTCGGGGCACCCAGAATCTGATTGGACGAAGCGAATGAAGAGGCCAGCCCTCCGCCTTTGGAATTTTGTACCAAAACAATCAATATCAATAACAGGCAGATAATGAATACTAAAACTGAAATGGCTGTGTACATGATTAGGGTTGATTATTTATAATTTGTTTAATTCGTTCTATTCGGTCTGCAAAGTAAACACTTTTTTCTGGATATTTCAAACTTAATTTGGTATAAGTTTGGATGGCCTTTTCGTAAAGCCTTTGTTTCACGTATATTTTAGCCAGAGTTTCGCTGAATAATTCGTCCGAAGAAAACGGATTTTCTTTCGACAAATCCCGGGTATCCGTCGTTGCCTTGATCTTGGGCATGACCGGAGCGGTCTGGATAAACTGATCGATAATTTGGTTGTTCTTTTTCTGTTTGTTTTTGCCGGACGAGGGTTGTGCGGGTGCGAATGGCGGATGGTCTTCGTCTTTCAATCGGTATGCGCCACCCAGGATTTCCGGAGTTGCCAGGGGTGTGTCCTTTTTACGGGAAGCCGGAACAATGACAGGTTCATCCTCCAGGTCGAGGTCCATGGACGGTACGACGGGGGGATTTGCCGTTGCGGCGACAGCCGGCGTTGCCGGCGTGTTCTCGGGAACCGTGCCCGGCCTGTTCGGCATCGGTCGCTCTGCCGGCGTTGCGGAGAGGTTCAGGCTGACCGTCTCGTTTTCTTCCGGTCGGGCGTAGCCCCTGCTTTGCGGATAGGCGGGAATGCCCGGCGAAGTGACCTCAATGTGTCCGTCAATCTCCCGAATCCGTTCATCGACGATTTCATCCAGTTCCGCCTTTTCGGGGGCGTAACTGGCGGATTCAAAGAAAAGTTGCTGGTTCAGGTATCGGAACAACTGCTTGTGATCCGTAATGTGCACCGTGCTTTGTTTCAATTCGTTCCGGAAACGGGAGCCCGCTTTCAGGTGAAGAGCCTTTAAATAGAGAATACGTGCCGTCTGGAAAAAGGGGTAGCGGCATACGAGATCGTCCAGTTCGTGCAAATCTTCGCTGCTGACCTTTTCCGGATAACGGATTAACTCTATTAATTTATCACTCTTCATTTCGGGGCGGCGTTTACCAGTTGACCAGTGCCTTCGTATAAATATCGTCTATGATTTTTTCCAAAATCTCGGTAATCAGGCTTTCTTCCACGGAATCGAAGTCCACTTCCGTGGAATAATCCGCATAATTTGAAAATTCGGAGGTAAACTCTTCATCGTCCACCGTATTCGTGTACTTTACCCGGATTCTGATGGTCAGGCGGTTCGATGCGGCGACTTCGTCTTTCTGGATGTCGATGGGGCGTTGGTCATAGCCCACGATTTGCCCCTCGAAACGCAAATCCCCGTTGTTGTCCGTCATTTGCGTAAGTCCTGTCTTGGAACGCATATAATCCGTCAGTTTCTCCGTGAACAGCGAACTCAGGTAAGGCACCACCAAAGGCGCCTTGTTGGGGAAATAGTCGACGGAAAACGTCTTGACGTTCGGGGAAATCGAAGCTCCCGTGAACGAATACTTCGGCCAGCCCGCCAGTTTGCAGGATTGGCAGCAGATTACGGCAAGGAGCAGGATCAGTGTGTATTTGATTCTTGTCATCGGTATCCAATTGTTTGAGATACAAAAATAGCAATTATTTCTCTAAATTGTATTCCTTCAGTTTCCGGTAGAGCGTCCTTTCCGAAATGCCCAGGTCCACGGCTGCCAGTTTGCGCTTGCCGTGATTTTTTTCCAAGGCTCTGGTAATCATCTCCTTTTCTTTCTCCTCCAAGGAAAAGGACTCTTCGATGACCGCCTCCGATTCCTGGATGTGTTCGTTGGGACGGACATATTCCGTTGCCGGTACGGCGGGGAACACGTTGTCGGGATTTTCATACAGGTTCCGGAGGACAAGCGAGGTGCCGGGATGCGCCTCCGGCTGTTCGCCCGGTTCGTTCTGCATCAGGTCGTAAACCAGCCTTTTCAGGTCGTTCATGTCCTTTTTCATGTCGAAAAGGATTTTGTACAGGATTTCCCTTTCCGAGGCGAAACTTGCCTCCCCGTTGTCGTGGGACGAGGTCAGGGTGGGAAGCATCGGGTCGTTCTCCGGGATATACTTCCGGAGGGTCGTGCCGTCCACCAGCCTTTCCTGCTCGATGACGGAAACCTGTTCCGTCACATTTTTCAACTGGCGGATGTTGCCGGGCCACCGGAAGGCTTGCAGCACCTGTACGGCGTCGTCGGACAGGCGTACCGCCGGCATCCTGTATTTCTCCGCGAAGTCGGCGGCAAATTTCCGGAACAACAAAGGAATGTCCTCCGGGCGTTCCCGCAACGGAGGAATGGGAATGGGAATCGTATTCAAGCGATAATACAAATCCTCCCTGAACTTGCCGTTCTTGACGGCATTCGGAATGTCCAGGTTCGTGGCGGCGATTACGCGCACATTGGTCTTTTGCACCTTGGAAGAGCCTACACGGATAAACTCGCCCGTCTCCAGCACCCTCAACAGCCGGGCTTGCGTGGGCAGGGGCAGTTCCCCCACTTCATCCAGGAAAATAGTGCCTCCGTCCGTCACCTCAAAATAACCCTTGCGGTCGGACACGGCTCCGGTGAACGCCCCCTTCTCGTGCCCGAAAAGCTCCGAATCAATCGTTCCCTCCGGAATCGCCCCGCAATTCACGGCAATATACGGAGCGTGTTTGCGCACGCTGTAAGCATGGATGATTCGGGGGAATATCTCTTTGCCCACCCCGCTCTCGCCTGTAATCAATACCGACAAATCGGTAGGGGCTACTTGCGTGGCAATGTCGATGGCACGGTTCAGCCCGGCATTGTTCCCGATGATTTCAAATCGTTGTTTGATGGCCTGTATATCTTCCATAAGTACCTGATATCGAAATTTTTCCTCCTGCTTCAAGCAAAAACCCTCGTCCTGACAAAATTATATAAAAACCTCGAATCCTGAAAACGAAAATGAAATGTGTTGTCGGAAACTGGATGCGTAACCGGAATACCGTATTACTATTCTGCCCGTCTTTGGGATGATCTGGATAACAAGTGGAATGTAGGATTAAATTTTAATTTTTAATTTTTTATGAGTGTCATTGTGATTCCTATTTTTTTGCTATATATTTGCATCCCCAATACCCTTTTGAAAACAAGGGGTTTGGATTGACAAGAGATAAATAAAGGAATGGTAATAGCTACAATGCAAAGATTATGAAACAGCTGCATTTAAAACTTATCGAAGATTCCGCATGTTGGCGGAAAGGTATGGTTCATTTGCGGAGAACTTCTGCTTGCATGGCAATAGTATTGGTCAGTTTGCTGGCAGGATGCTCTTCCGACAAGGTAGTAAATCCGGATGATATAACGGAGGTGAAGGAAAAGTATGGTTCAGAATCCGGAAAGGTGACATTGAAACTGCTCAGCGGCGCTTCCCAGCAGGGACGTGTAAACAGTCTGGCAAGCACCCGGACGATCCGCAACAAGGATGCGCTTACGTTGGTGGCAACGATTAAACCTGTGGATAAGCTGGTCGACAAAATATGGTCGGCAAGCGCAATCGCCATCGACGATGCGAAAAAGCGGGTTTACATTACGTGGCACTCCGACCGTCAGGCGGCAACTCAGGCGGCAGAGTGGGGTGGAGCGCTTGATGTTTTCGACATCACGAATGAAGACCATCCGCAATCGAAAAGAGCAGCGATTAGTCCGGACATGAAATTCAATCATGTATTTATTCACGGTGATAAACTTTTCTTGGCTGCAACGAGTAATCAGAATGCTGGGGCAGTCGGCCGTTTGTCGTTGGACAACGGAGACATTATAGATACCGAAACGATTGACCGGATCGGTTTCCCGGGAACATCGGTGAATGCGGTGGCTGCGTATGGTGACAGACTGATTGCCGTTTCCGGACACGCAAAAGGCACCTACGCCACATTTGCACCGGCTGTGGATGCCGTACCCTATTATTACGGCAAGAAGGATTCCGTGCAACTCATCAGCCCGATATATAAACCCATGGAGGAGTTCGGTGGCAAGTTCGTTGTTTCCGACAAGGACAATGTGTATGTGCTTCATAACACGACCGGACAAAATGCGACCCTTATAAATGTAACGGCCGAAAAATCCATCCAATTGGATTGCCCCTTGAAATCCAACAGCAAAGCTGCGGAGAGTTACGATGAGGTGACCGGGGAATGGAACATCGGCAACAATAAGTCTGATTTTTACGGCAAGCATACGTTTGCCGTGCACGGCGATTATGCCTATGTGGCATGTGGCAAGAACGGTCTGCGCGTCTATGATTTAACGACGGGAGCTTCCACTTGGTCTAACAAGACTTACACCATCGGCGTATGTACCGACGGTGAATATCTTTATACGGCGACGGGTGCCGGATTGCGCATCTATCGGATGAAAGAAAAAGGAGAGCTGGGACTTGTCGCTTTCGAGGTGGAAGAGTATGACGAGAAAGGTGCTCCGATTTGGACGTGGGATAAGGATAAAGAGGATAATGAAAATGCAGCGACAACGGGAACGAAGGAACGGCATTCGCCGAACTACGTAGCCGTGAACTTGCACGAAGACAGCACCTACATTTATATCGCCTACGGGCAGAGCGGCGTTCGCGTGTACAAGTTTACGCCTTCTGAGTTTTTAGTGGAATTGGATCCGTATGCAGGCATCGTCCTGGAACCGGAATTCGGATTGTAATCAAAAATATTTATGGATATGAAACGCAATGTATTATATAGTGCCGTATGCGTGTACATAAGTATGCTGCTCGGACTGACCGCTTGTATGGATGATGAAATTCGTTCTGCCAACGATATTCCGGAGGGAGAAACGACCATCAATGCCGTGGTGAATTTCAATGCCCTGACGCCGGCATTGGCAACCCGTGCCACTGCAGGGGATGCTATCAAGAATATCGAGACGTTGTGGGTGTTGATTTACGACCAGGAAGGAAAATTCCTAAAAAAATACTCCAAAGATGACTTTTTGAATTACGATGATTCTAAGGTGGTGAAGCATGATATGGACAGTCATCCGAACATTGCCGAGTCGGAGACTCAGCAGGTGACTTTCGGACTGAGGATTCCTTACGGAATTTACCGCATGTATGCGGTGGCAAACGTGAATCTTGCCGATGCCCGTTATCAGGAAGTCATTCAGACGGTAGAGGGACTGAAGGGCATTGCTTTCGAGTGGAATGAAAGCAATGTGGCAAGTAACAACCAGATGTTCGGATATTTCACCGAAAAAAACGTATTGTCTGATAATTCGGAGACGATTCGGATTGACCGGCGGGGAAAGACGTTTGAGGCAAGGATTCGCCGGCTTGCCTCGAAAGTGACCATCGCATTCGACGGTTCGGAATTGTACGAGGGGGTATCTGTTTACATCAAATCCGCCCAAATCAAGGATATACCGGCGTCTTGCTTGCTGGGAAAACCGAATGACGAAAAAGCAGTGAAGAGCGAAGCCGATCTGATTGAGAACGGGGATGTCATCCAATATGCCGAAACCGGTGCTTCGAACAATGACGATGAGTCAAGGTGTATTGCAAAGGGTTCTCCTTATTATCCGCGCAATGCGAAGAATGAAGCAAGTTTCCACAGCGAAACGGAACCGGCGTTGTTCTTTTACGAGAATATGCAGGGTGTCGGCAAAGACAAAAAGCAGGACCCTGCATATATGGGGGAAAAGAAGAAAGGTGAAGACGGATATAAGGACAATAAGCCGTATGGAACCTACATCGAAGTGAAGGCGTATTATCACTCTATCAATCCAGGCAAAGTGGGTGCCGGGGAAATCGTGTATCGCTTTATGCTCGGAAAGGATGTTAAGAGCGATTTCAATGCCGAGCGCAACCACCATTATAAATTGACGTTGAAATTCAAGAATTACGCCAACGATGTGGATTGGCATATCGATTATAAACAAGAAGAGGTGAGAATCGACGTTCCTGCGATTTATTACATCTCCCCCCTTTACAACGATTCGCTGATGTTTCCGCTCCAGGTGTATACCGGTGGATATGAGCTGGTGGACTTAAAGGCTGATATTGATACCAATTCATGGGCACCGTGGGGGGCTCCTGATGATCACGATTATTATTATTATGAGATGGATCCGTACAAGTGGAATCCGAAAGACCAGAAGCAATTGCAGAATTATGCGGGTTTCCTGTCTTTGCGGAGAAGCACGGAAACGGTTGTAGAAGGCGAAGATAATGCTGCTCACACTGACCTTAAAAATTATTACGACAATAATAACCAAGGTTGGCGGGCATATATGTCTAATGGACAAAAAGTAACAACAGATATAAACAAGGCGGGTTCATTCAGTGCAAAGCAAGTAAATGAAAACGAGTGGAATTTTCAGGTTCCGATGTACACCCGTGCCAAGCAGTTGATTATTGCAAGTGCCTATACAGGGAATAATCCGTTTGAACAGTTTCAGCGTCGGTCGGTGGTGACGTTCACGGCAACATTGAAAGCGGGCAATACGACAAAGCAAATCAAAAATAGTTGTGTGATTATGCAGGAGCGACGAATAGTCAATCCGACGGGCGTCTGGAGAAAATGGAATAACTCTACTCCCTTTCATGTGGAATTGAAATCTTTGCGTTCTTATGCTGCTATGGCTGAGTTTTATCCGTTCACATCCAAAGGGAAATGGAAGGCTTATGTGTACAAGGGAGACAAGAGTTTTATGAAAGATACTGTTTTCGGAAGTACGAATTCCACTATCGAATTTGACATTCAATTCAACCAGAACATTGCTAAAAACGAGAACCGGTATGCCATTATCCGGGTGGATTTCCACGATTACAGCTGTCACCACCTGATTTTCGTCAGGAAAGGCGATGAGCCGGAGGCATTGACACAGGGAGGAAGGAGATGGTTAATATACAATATGCGTACTGGCAGCAAATTAGCTGAATCTCCGTGCGAGGAGGGTTCGATGTTCAGATTTGGGAAAAAGAATTTTCCTATAGATGCAACGGAGAATATGGCTGATGCTCTTGGCGAAGCTAGAACCACTAAATTTACAATAGCAGAAAAAGCACAAGGAGCTACGTGGGATGAAATAGGGTATATAAACTCAATCAATAATTTTGGTGTTGATGACATAACAGGCAAACCCGCTATATCCGTTGCCACGTATGCCGATTTTAGAACCCTGTTCGATGCAAAAGATATTGAACAAGGATATGGCATACTTTACGGTAACGATGCTACGGGAACGCAAGGTTTGCAGAGTAGGGCATATGAGTATCGTTATAACGGCGATAAAAGTTATGGTATGCGGGGATGTTTCGTTTACAACAAAAATGACGGACGGCACATCTTTTTCCCCATTGGCGCTTCGGGATACGGACGTCGGCAAGACGATAATGTGGGGGTAAAGGCAGCGCTTAGATATGCAAGTAACACAAAGGACTATCTTATGTCTCTTGCAGAAAGAGCACCTCTTTTGTTTGATTTGCATAAACGGATGGGTGCCATTTATTGGTTGAGAACCGACTATTCATCTTCAGTAACAGATAATGAGCCTTGTAATGGTTGGGATTTCAACTATTTTTCATTTGATTTCAATCATATCAAAAAGAAGAACTTTAATAATGGTAAAGATGCTGTTTTTGTCCGTTGTGTGATAAAAGAAGAGAATGCGGGTGATTATAATAAATAGGAACAAAAGGACAATACATTACTGCAAAGTATAAATCTTAGGAGAAATTATTTCACCCAAATAATTTCTCCTGTATAAATAAAGCGGAGCACGA
>CAYNXE010000006.1:14185-25737 GCA_964400995.1 uncultured Odoribacter sp. | reverse complement strand
CCTTCCAAATGAGGCACCTCCATCCCCCCGTCGGAAAGCGCATCCGTCAACATCACCGCCGGTCCTCCTGCGTGGGTGACAATCGCCATATTCTTGCCTTTGAGTTCCGGATAGCTGAAAATGGCAGCCACCGTTGCCAGTTCATCGCGTCCGCTACAACGCACAATGCCCGCCTTGCGGAACAACGCCTCCACCGCCACGTCGGAACTTGCCAACGCCCCGGTATGCGACGAAGCCGCCCGGCTTCCGGCAGCGGAACCGCCGGACTTGATTGCCGCGATACGGCATCCCTTCCGAATCAGGGAAGAAGCGTGTTTCAACAGTTTATCCGGCTTGTCGATGCTCTCCACATACATCAGCTTGATGCGCGAACTAGTGGCCGGGTCGAACGACTCGTCCCAATATTCGAGCACCTCCTCCACGCCCAACTGGGCGGAATTGCCCACAGAAAACACGCTGGAAAATTTCACGCCTTTCTGCATACCGGCATCCATAATGAACAATGCCGTCGCCCCGGAACCGGACACGAAATCGACACCTGCCGGGTCCAATTTGGGGATAGGCGTTGTAAATACGCCATTGTAATTGACGGTCAACACACCGATGCAATTCGGACCTATCAAAGCACCGCCCACGGAATTGACCGTCTCCGTGATTTGTTTCTCCAATGCCTTGCCTTCCGCATTCTCCTCGCTGAAACCGGCGGACAGAATAATAAAGGCACGGGTATTCTTTTCCTTTGCCAGCACTTCCACGGCAGCAGGGCAATACTTCGCCGCAATCGCCAGAATGGCGCACTCCGTCTCGGGCAAATCTTTTACATCCCGGAACGACCGGACGCCCTGTACCTCATCCAATTTAGGATTAACAACGTACAAAGCGCCCTTAAAGTGCCCGTCTAACATATTTTTTAGCACTTTGCCGCCCGGTTTCTGAATATCATCCGATCCCCCAACCACCACAACGCTGGCAGGATTCAACAATTGTCTGTTAATCATATCTTTGTATTTTTAAATTCACACATCCGCACCGTAGTTGCTTTCTATATATTATTAAAGAACCGCAAAAACTCCGTGATTTTTTTCATCATGTCCCGGGAACCGGTATAAAACGGCACTCTTTGATGAATGGTTTCGGGCATGATGTCCAGAATCCGTCTCTCTCCGTCCGTCGCCACTCCACCCGCCTGCTCGGCAATGAAAGCAATGGGGTTGCATTCGTACAGCAAGCGCAATTTGCCCGTCGGATGACTTTTGGTTTCCGGATAAACAAAAATTCCTCCCTTCAACAGATTCCGATGGAAATCGGCAACCAGCGAACCGATGTAACGGGAGGTATAAGGCCTGCCGGATTTCTTGTCGGTTTCCTGACAGTATTTGATGTACTTTTTCACCCCTACCGGGAATTTTTCATAATTCCCCTCATTGATCGAATATATCGCTCCGTTCGCCGGCGTCTTTATGTTCGGATGCGAAAGGCAAAATTCCCCAATGGACGGGTCGAGCGTAAAACCGTTCACTCCGTTGCCCGCCGTATAGACGAGCATCGTGGACGAGCCGTAAATCACGTATCCCGCCGCCACCAACTGGCTGCCTTTTTGCAGGAAGTCGTCCAGGTTTGCCACTTCCCCGATGGGCGATTTCCGGCGATATATGGAAAATATCGTACCGATGGAAACGTTCACGTCAATATTGGAAGAACCGTCCAGCGGGTCCATGCAAAACACATATTTCCCATCCCGGGGCAATTCCTCGTCGAAAATGACAATGTCCTGATTTTCCTCCGAAGCAACCGCGCAGCATTCCCCGCTCGCCTTCAATTCCGCGATAAATGTATCGTTGGCATAAACATCCAGCTTTTGCTGATCTTCACCCTGCACGTTCTCGACACCTGCCCTGCCCAATATGTCCACCAGTCCCGCCTTGTTCACCTCCCGGTTGACCTTCTTGGCGGCAATGCCCACATGATGCAACAAGCCGGAAAAACCTCCCGTCGCCTGCGGCACCCGGACTTGCTGTTCAATGATAAACTGGTTTAAAGTTGTTACTTTGTTCATTCCCTACATGCTATTTTATTAGTTATTACAAAATTAAAATAAGAAATCGTAATACACAAACGTTTTCAATAAATTGATGGCTTTCGTCCGTTTTTCTTTTCACCTTGCGTCCATTTGTTCAATTTTTCGATTTTTCGATTTTAATCCCTAACTTAGCAGTCCCAAATTAGAGGGAGTGCTTAATCATTAAAAAAATGAACGTATACAAATTCGGTGGCGCATCCGTAAAAGATGCCGAGGGGGTTAAGAACCTGTTTAAAATCATAAATACCCAGAAAGAGAACCTGATTATCGTCGTTTCCGCCATGGGTAAAATGACCGATGCCCTGGAAAAGCTATGTAACGCCTATTTCTACAAAACGCAAGAAATGGCTTCCGCCTTCCAGTTCATCAAGGATTTTCATCAAAACATCATTCAGGACCTTTTCGGCGCCGGCAGCAACGAAGCCGACCACCTTGTCCGGCATTTGTACGATGAACTCCAGGCCATCCTCGACAGCGAACCTTCCCTGTCGTATGATTACGAATACGACCGCATCATTTGTTTCGGTGAGTTGCTTTCAACGACGATTATCGCCGCTTACTTAGAGAAACAAGGACGGAAAGCGAAGTTCACGGACATCCGGAAATGCCTCATCACCGACCAGAATTACCGGAATGCCTGCGTAAACCAGGAACTTTCCGCCCAATTGTGCCGGAAAGTCTTCACTTTCCAGAATACGTTCATGTACATCACCCAGGGGTTCATCGCCGGAACGACCACCAACCAGACCACCACGCTGGGACGCGAGGGGTCGGATTACACGGCGGCTCTGCTGGCAAACCTGCTGGATGCCGACGACGTAACGATTTGGAAAGATGTCCCCGGCATTATGAACGCCGACCCGAAACTGTATGAAAACACGGAAATCATCGGCAAGCTGTCTTACAAGGAAGCCATTGAATTGTCCAACTGCGGAGCGAAAGTCATTCATCCCAAGACCATCAAGCCCTTGCAGAACAAAGGCATTCCACTTTACGTCAGGTCCTTCCTTTATCCGGAAAGCCACGGTTCCGTGATTCGCGAACTGGATGAAAAGCTGAAATTGCCTCCCATCTACATAGACAAAGACAACCAACTGCTGTTGACCCTGTCACCCCGGGATTTCTCGTTCATCGCGGAAGAAAAGCTAAGCCGCATTTTCGCCACCCTGGCAAAATACAGGCTGCGGCTCAACCTGATGCAGAATTCCGCCATTACGTTCTCTTTCTGCATCGACCACAACGAAGCCATTTTTGAAAGTTTCATCAAGGAATTGCAAGGCGAGTATGAAGTATTGTACAACAAAAATGTACGCCTGCTGACCATCCGCCATTACACGGACGACATTATCCGGCAGCTCACTGGCGACAAGCAGGTGTTCGTTGAACAACGAAGCCGGCTGACCGCCCGGTTTGTCGTGGCGAACAACTAACTCCTGCGTATATGAAAAAGCTCTCTGTCATCATTCCAGCCTACAACGAGGAACGCTCCATTTCCCTTATCCTCGAAAGGATTTGCCGAACAGAGCTAATTGGGGGGGGTAATGCTATTGAGAAAGAGATACTTATCATTGACGACGGCTCCAAAGACCTGACGGCGGAGAAATGCAAGCAATTCATCCAGGAGCATCCGGATTTAAACATACATTATCATCCCCAACCGTCCAACCAAGGCAAAGGCGCCGCTTTACGCACCGGCATCGCCCTGGCAACCGGAGACTGGACCATCATTCAGGATGCGGACCTGGAATATGATCCGGAGGATTACAACGTTTTACTGCAATACGCCGTCGAGCACAACGAAAAAGTGGTCTACGGCTCCCGGTTCCTGAATCCGGCAAACAAACATTCCTACCTGCGGTTTTACATTGGCGGCAGACTGGTTACTTTCGTCACCAATCTGTTGTACCACCAGCACCTGACGGACGAGCCTACCTGTTACAAGTTTTTCGATACCCGATTCCTGAAATCCATTCCCCTCACCTGCCGGGGATTTGAATTTTGTCCGGAAGTAACCGCCAAAGTATGCAAGCAGGGCATTAAAATTCACGAGGTACCGATTCACTATTACCCCCGAAGCATCGAAGAAGGAAAGAAAATCAACTGGAAAGACGGACTGCAAGCCATTTGGACGTTAATCAAATACAAGTTTACAAAATGAAGGACATCCATTTTTTTGCTTTTATAAAAAAACGAGAACAACGTCAGGAGCTATACACATTAGGAGGCATTTTGCTATTCATGGGGATAGCGTTGCAATGGGCATATCCGTATCCATTCAATTTTTCAGATTCGGGGGCATATCTGCTGGGGGCGGCAATCAATTATTTCAACATCTACCGTCCACAAGGATATTCGCACTATTTACGGTTCCTGCACAGCATAAACGGACACATCACATTCGTATTTTGGGCAACGTACGTGCTGACAGCGATAAGCACGTTGCTGTTGCTTTTTTCGGCAAAATACCTGCTAAATCTACAGAAATGGGTATTTCGAACCATTTGTCTGTTGTCCATTGCCAGCCCGTGCATGCTGTTTAGTTGCAATTTTCTGATGAGCGACGGACTGTTCAACCTATTGACCATGTTGTGGCTGACCTCCGGCATGTGGCTGATAAAATCGCCCAAACGATGGCTGTTGGTCGCACATATCGCCTGCTTCATGTGTTTGTACCAAGTACGGTATTCCGGAATGTTTTACTTGCCCATATCCATGCTGATATTAGCCTTGGCCTCCAAGATGTGGCAGAACAGGAAAATACGGATTGCCGTAGTATGCCTGCCATTGGCATGTTTTGCCGTATTGTACGGTTATAACAAAAGCCAGTATCACAAGCATACGGGCGTGAACGTGACAAGCGGATTCAGCGGATGGCAACTGTTGAACAATGCGGCAGTGCTTTTCCCGGAAGCTAAGAGCATCCCGGCATCAACATTCAAAGGTCACAACACGAGGGCATTGCATTCATTCATGCAACATGTTCCGGACAGCATGTTCAAGCAAGAGCATTCGATGAAAACCGGATATATGTGGAAGAAGGAATTGCCAATGAAGCAATTTTTAGCATACTATATTACAGAAACAAAACACAACTACGAACCCAGCTGGGCATACGTCGGGAGTTTATACGGGGAATATGCCAAAGAGCTCATCAAACAGGAACCTTGGAAATATTTCAAAAAATTTATCATTCCCTCCTTTTTAAGCACATTCAAATTTCACGAAATTACCGAAGAACAGTACCCGTTCCGTCTGGACAAGCATGCAGGACCTTATTATAAATTGGATTCTCAGGAACATATACACAAACACCGGTTTTTCGAACGTCTAAATCCGGCGAGAAAGGTGTTCAATGCCGTATATTGGTTCCTATTGCTGGCAGCAATGGCGTATTATTTTTCCACAAAATTTCGGAAACGCCATTTCGGAGAGATAACCTGGCAAGTGCATTTTTTAACGATAGCCTTTATCATCGTATATATCGGCGTCTCCGCATTGGCAGCTCCAAACACGACCTGGCGATATTCGATACCCTTTTTTGTGCCGTCGTTGATATTCATCGGATACCTAATGCCCATTAAACGCCCTTCAAACCCATCGCTTCGGTAAACAATGCTATTCCGGGTCTATTGGAGCCTTGCCATAGGCATAGCATTGCATCGCCAAAGTCATTCGGTTGAACAAGTGTTCCATCAAAGGAATACGAACGGTACTTTTTTATTCGGGCAGACTTATTCCAATTCCACTGAAAAATAATATATTTGCATTTTAATTAACACGAGGTCGCCCCGGACGAGAAAAACACGTTTTTTACAGGTTACCTCATCATTCAGTGAATATTATAACAAAAAAACATACATACCATGGACGAGAAATTTCCTGAATATAAAAATTTGGACCTTTCCAGCATAAACAAAGAAGTGCTGAAAGCATGGGAAGAGAACAACACGTTCGATATGAGTCTGAAGACTCGTGAAGGTCATCCCTCCTTTGTCTTTTTTGAAGGTCCGCCTTCGGCAAACGGCATGCCTGGTATTCATCACGTGATGGCACGGACCATCAAGGATGTCATTTGCCGTTACAAGACGTTGCAGGGATTTCTGGTAGAGCGGAAAGCCGGTTGGGATACCCACGGACTGCCCGTCGAACTGGGTGTGGAAAAGAAATTGGGCATCACCAAGGAAGCCATCGGCAAAACCATCAGCGTGGCGGACTACAACAAAGAGTGCCGGGAAGATGTGATGAAGTTCACCAAGGAATGGGAGGACTTGACCAAGAAAATGGGCTACTGGGTGGATATGAAAAACCCGTACATCACCTACGATAACCGGTACATCGAAACCCTGTGGCATCTGCTGAAAAAATTATACGACAAGGGATTCTTGTACAAGGGCTATACCATTCAGCCCTATTCTCCGGCAGCAGGCACGGGACTGAGTACCCACGAGCTGAACCAGCCGGGATGTTACCGGGATGTGAAGGACACCACTTGCGTGGCACAGTTCAAAATCGTGCGCGACGAAAAATCGGAAAAACTCTTTGCGGAGAGTGACGAGGTGCATTTCCTCGCCTGGACGACTACGCCCTGGACCTTGCCTTCCAACACGGCACTGGCGGTGGGACCCAACATCACCTACTGGGTGGTAAAGACTTACAATCCATATACTTACAAACCCGTGACGGTCGTTCTTGCGCAAGACCGTTTCAACGCCTATTTCAATCCCAAAGCGGAAGGACTTGCCCTGGAAGATTACAAAGAAGGCGACAAGCTGATTCCTTACCGGAAGGTGGGTGCGTTCAAAGGCCCTGAGCTGGAAGGCATCCGCTACGAGCAACTGATGCCGTGGATGCGTCCCGACGGTGACGCTTTCCGGGTAATTCTCGGCGACTACGTGACCACGGAGGACGGTACGGGTATCGTACACATCGCCCCCACGTTCGGTGCGGACGACGACCGGGTAGCCAAAGTGGCAGGCATCGCCCCGATGCTGCTGATGGACAAGGACGGCAACAAGCAGCCAATGGTGGACAAGCGCGGACGACTGTTCGTATTGGAAGAAATGGATGCGGAATTCGTGAAAAGCCACGTGAACATCGACCTGTACGGCGAATATGCCGGACGCTTCGTGAAGAACGCCTACGACCCGAATCTGACCGAGGAGGATGCCACGCTGGACATCGACTTGTCCGTGATGCTGAAAAAAGAAAACAAAGCATTCAAGGTAGAAAAGCACGAACACAATTACCCGCACTGCTGGCGTACCGACAAGCCGGTATTGTATTATCCGCTGGACTCCTGGTTCATCAAGACGACCGCCGTGCGCGACCGGATGATTGAATTGAACAAAACCATCAACTGGAAACCGACAAGCACCGGAGAAGGACGTTTTGGAAAATGGCTGGAAAACCTGGTGGACTGGAATCTTTCCCGTTCCCGTTACTGGGGTACGCCTCTCCCCATCTGGGTCAGCGAAGACGGCAGCGAACAAATGTGCATCGGATCCGTCGCAGAGCTGGTGGCGGAAATCGAAAAGGCGATAAAAGCCGGCTTTATGACCGAGAACCCTTACCGGGAATTTGTTTGCGGTGACAACTCCAAAGAAAATTACGACAAGATAGACTTGCACCGTCCTTACGTGGACGATATTGTCCTGGTTTCTCCGACCGGCAAGAAAATGTTCCGGGAGAAAGACCTCATCGACGTATGGTTTGACTCGGGCGCTATGCCTTATGCCCAGTTGCACTACCCGTTCGAGCACAAGGACGACATCGAGAAGCATCTGCGCTTCCCGGCAGATTTCATCGCCGAGGGCGTTGACCAAACCCGGGGCTGGTTTTTCACCCTGCACGCCATTGCAACTATGACTTTCGATTCCGTGGCTTTCAAGAACATCATTTCCAACGGACTTGTCCTGGACGCCAAAGGCAACAAAATGTCGAAACGCTTAGGAAATGCCGTAGATCCGTTCGCCACAATCGAGGATCACGGTTCCGACCCCTTGCGCTGGTATATGATTACCAACTCGCAACCCTGGGACAACCTGAAATTCGACATTGCCGGCGTGGATGAAGTGAAACGCAAATTCTTCGGAACATTGTACAATACCTACGGCTTCTTCGCCCTGTATGCCAACGTGGACCATTTCCGCTATGCGGAGGCAGAAGTCCCCGTGGCAGAACGTCCGGAAATCGACCGTTGGATTCTGTCCTTGCTGAACAGCCTGGTGAAACGCGTGACGGATGCTTACGAGAATTACGAACCGACCCGGGCAGGACGGGAAATTCAAGACTTTGTCATCGAAAATCTGTCCAACTGGTACGTCCGTCTGTCCAGAAAAAGATACTGGGGCGGCGAATATTCACAAGACAAGATTTCCGCTTACCAGACGCTGTACACCTGCTTGGAAACCATTGCCGTCCTGTCGGCTCCCATTGCTCCGTTCTATATGGACAAACTGTTCCAGGACCTGAACAAAGTGACGGGACGCCATTCCGGAAGCGTGCACCTGGTACAATTCCCCGTGGCAGACGAAAAATTAATCGACAGCGCACTGGAGGAACGCATGGAACTGGCACAACAGATATCCTCTATGGTACTGGGCTTGCGGAGAAAAGTACAACTTCGTGTGCGCCAACCGCTGAGCAAACTGATTGTTCCCATTTTGGATGAACAAATGATTGGTCAGTTGGATGCCGTGAAAAACATCATCCTCTCGGAGGTCAATGTGAAAGAAATCGAGTACATCACGGACACGACCGGGGTACTGGTGAAGAAAATCAAACCGAATTTCAAAACCCTGGGACCGAAGTACGGCAAATACATGAAGCAGATTTCCGCCCTGGTTGCCGAAATGGAACAAAGCCAGATTTTCGAGTTTGAGAAGAACGGCTGTTACGGCCTGACAATCGACGGCGAGGTCATCAAGTTAAGTCTGGAGGACGTGGAAATCCTTTCCGAAGACATCCCCGGCTGGCTGGTTGCCAATGAAGGCAGGCTGACCGTCGCGCTGGACATCAACGTTACCAAGGAATTGAAGGAAGAGGGTATCGCCCGTGAGCTCATCAACCGTATCCAAAATCTGCGCAAGGACAGCGGATTCGACGTGACCGACAAAATCACGCTCGCTATCGGACGGCATCAGGAAATCGACGAGGCGGTCGAGCATTTCTCCTCCTACATTGCCAGCCAGGTTTTGGCGGAAAGCGTTGAACTGACCGACTCCCGGAAAGATTGTGCCAAGGATGTGGAAATCGACGAAATCCATACGTTCATCGAAATCGAAAGAGTATAAGTTGATAAAACAATATCTTGGGACAACCGTATGAAGGACAAAAAATATTAACTTACACAAAACCGACAAGCCATGGCAGAAAAAAGCAGATATTCGGACGAGGAGTTGCAGGAATTCAAAGAGATTATCCTTGAAAAACTCGATAAGGCGAGAAAGGACTATGACTTGCTGAAAGGGGTTATCTCAGGCAGCGACGGCAACGACATCGCCGATACCAGTCCGACGTTCAAAGTACTGGAAGAGGGAGCGTCCGTCCTTTCCAAAGAAGAAGCCGGCAGACTGGCACAAAGGCAAGCCAAATTCATCAGCCACCTGGAAGCCGCTCTGATACGGGTGGAAAACAAGACTTACGGCATCTGCAGGGCTACGGGAAAACTGATTTCCAAGGAAAGGCTTCGTGCCGTGCCTCATGCGACATTAAGCATCGAAGCGAAAGAAGGAAAAGAAAGATAACGTAACATTGACCCTATGAGCGTTCGGAACAAACTCGCCCTTTTCGTCATCGCCTTGCTCGTACTTGACCAGGCCGTCAAGATGTGGATTAAAACCCACATGATGCTCGGAGAAGAATTCAGCGTCTTCGGCAATTGGTTCAAAATCCTGTTTGTCGAAAACAACGGAATGGCTTTCGGTATGGAATTGGGCGACGGCAAGTGGGGAAAGACGGTATTGAGCCTGTTCCGAATCGCCGCTGTCGGAGCCATCGGGTGGTACATTCTGAAACTGGTAAGAGAGAACGCACCGCTTGGGGTCGTGTTCTCCTTCGCCTTGATTTTCTGCGGAGCCATCGGGAACATCTTCGACAGTCTTTTCTACGGACTGATTTTCGGTGACAGCCATTATCAGGTCGCCACGTTTTTCCCCGAGGGAGGGGGCTACTCCTCTTTCCTGCACGGACGAGTGGTCGATATGCTTTATTTCCCGCTGGTGCAAGGCACTTTCCCATCGTGGGTTCCCGGTTGGGGCGGACAGGAATTCATCTTTTTCCGCCCGGTGTTCAACCTGGCGGATTCCTACATCACCATCGGCGTGCTGATGTTGCTCCTGTTTCACCGGAATTTTTTCAAAGATAAAAAAGAACCTTCCGCGCCAAACGGCACTTCCGTCCGGAACGAAGAATAACTTCATACGATGAGCCAAAAGGAACCAAGCGGTGCCGTCCGCATCGACATGCTTCACGGCGGAATTTTCCGGAAAATGTTGCTGTTCGCCTTGCCTTTGATTGCAAGCGGCATCCTGCAGCAATCGTTCAACTCGGTGGACATCGCGGTAGTCGGGCAGTTTGCCAGCAGCCAGGCGCTTGCCGCCGTCGGCAGCAATGGACTCGTCATTAGTTTAATCATCAACCTCTTCATCGGCATATCGGTGGGCGCCAACGTGGTCATCGCCCATTACATCGGACAAAAAGACGAAAAAGGCATCCGGAACGCCATTTCAACAACCGCCGTCATTGCCGTGGCAAGCGGCATCTTCCTGCTCGCCGTCGGTCTGCTGATAGCCAAACCCATTTTGGAGGCGCTGGACACGCCGGAGGATGTCATTGACCTTGCCGTGCTTTACCTCCGCATCTTTTCTATCGGAATGCCTTTTATGATGATATACAATTTCGGCTCCGCCATTCTCCGAAGCACGGGCGACACGAAACGACCGTTTTACAGTCTGGTGATTGCCGGCTTCGTCAATGTAGGACTGAACCTTCTGCTGGTCATCGTCTTTGATATGAGCGTGGCAGGAGTGGCCATCGCCACCGTCATATCGAACCTCGTCAACGCCGCCATTATCGTGTATTTCCTGACACACGAGCAAGGAATCTTCCGGTTGGATTTGCGGAAGCTGTCCGTATCGCGGGCAGAATTGCGGAAAATACTGAAAATCGGCGTCCCCGCCGGATTGCAAGGCATGGTGTTTTCCATTTCCAACGTCTTCGTGCTTGCCACGATTAATTCATTCGGATCGGCAGCCGTCGCCGGGTCGTCGTCGGCACTCAACTACGAATACTACTGCTATTTCGTCATCAGCGCCTTCGCCCAGGCAGCCGTGGCTTTCACCAGCCAGAACTACGGAGCCGGACAAATTGAACGCTGCAAAAGCATTTTCCGGCAAAGCATGTTGCTCAGCATTGCCGGATGCGCCTTTTTCAACGTGCTCATCGTATGGCAAAAAGATTTTTTCATCGGCTT
>CAYNXE010000006.1:0-14085 GCA_964400995.1 uncultured Odoribacter sp. | reverse complement strand
TCATCCGCCGCAAGGCATTTGCCCTGCAATCCGCTGCCAGCAGCCGTTAAGCAGCGTCAACGTTTGGACAAAAAAAGTCCGCTCACACGGAGCGGACCATAAGCATTTACAAAAGCAGATTCGAAGTTCCGGTTGTTTTATTTCCCGGTTTGCTCCAGATAGGCTTCGTACATATCCAGCATCCAGGCGGCATCCTGCTTCGCCTCCTTCTTGTGCACCTTGCCCTCCTTGCCCTTGAACCAACCCTTGGCAAATTTTTGCAAACCGGGTTTCTTGTTCTTCAACAATACGCTATTGACCAGTATGGGCGTGTACACGATTTCTCCTTCCTCGCCTTCGTCATGGAAGCGGATGCCCCAATAAGTCACCAGTTGCCGCCGGACACCGTTGTTCTGGGGCGTAACGTCCCAATCCTTCCACCAATACACCGAGGCGTGTTCCCCCGTCTTATATAAACACACCAACCGACGTATCGTCCGGTAGCGGTTGCCGAAGCCGGGAGAAGCAATCTGGCGCGCCTCCCAGCGGAGACCGTCGGGCGCATCCTCCGTCTTTTCCGTATAATCGATGCAGACCACCTCGTCCGCCGTGTACTTCGTCGACTCCTTGCTGTCCGGCGTCGGGGTCAGTTTAAAGGAATAATTGCTTTTCTTTAATAGGGAGGCTTCAGCGTGCCAGCCCCTTTTCACGTAACCTTCCACCTTTTCGCCCGATGTCAGCGTCACCACCACGTGGCGAAACTCCTGGTCTTTCACCTTTTGAGCATTCGCATACCGTAAGGCGCATACGCACAATATCCCCGTCACCAAAAACAAGATTTTTTTCATAGTCGTATCATTTAAAAATTAATTTCCTATCTTATATTCCTGCAACATCAGCACCGTTTTGTCGCACCACGTGTTGGAAGCGCGGATGCGCGCGCACAACGCCGGGTCGTCGGCGACATAGCGGCAGAGCCGTTCGCGGAACGCCTTGCCCGGTTTCAGCCGTCCAGCCGAATAATAGTCGGAATCTCCCTGCTTCTGCAGATAATATGCCACCTTCGAGTGGCTGAACCACCTTCGCCGCTGCCAAACCTGGATTCCGCCGTTGGTAGCAATGCCGTATCCCTTCCCGGCATATACGCAGGCAAGCATGTGCGGCGCCTGAAAATACACCCAGCACCAGCCGACACCCTCCGCCGGAATGAACTTCCGCCGGTATTCGGGAGTACGCGGATGCCAGCAGACCATCGAATCAACTTCCGACATCGGATATACCTCTTTTTGCTTCGACTTGGTGAAAACATGCCGAAATGCCTTGACGTCCCTGTTCTTCTTGGGAATACGCATACGGTCATCCCCCGAAAATTCGATACTCTTCCCTCCTTTCAGGTAGATAACCCCCTCCACCAAATCGGCACCTGCGGAAAACAGCGGTAACAACAACGCCACGCACAAGCATAATTTCATTCTCATACCGTAAATTTTTGCTCAAAAATATGGTATATTAAATATTAAAACTAATTAAATATCAAAATTATTTGCAACATTTATGACCATGCTTCCCAAAAACCGACCAACACCAGCCTTATTGCGGCACGATAATGTGAAAGATTCGGGGATTTCATTTTTTTTTCGTAGGTTTGTACCCGATTTCAAAACGTTAACTTGGGTATGTGACGTACCTGCTACTTTGGAAGTATATGATTGAGAATTTAGTGATAGTGGAGTCTCCGGCAAAAGCCAAAACTATCGAGAAATTTTTAGGCAAGGGCTTTACCGTAAAATCGAGTTTCGGACACATCCGCGATTTGGAGAAAAAGGATTTAGGAGTAGACATCGAACACGATTTCCAACCCAAATACGAAATATCTTCCGACAAGAAAACAGTGGTCAAAGAGCTGAAAGCACTGGCAAAGGAGGCAAAGACCGTATGGCTGGCGTCCGATGAGGACCGGGAGGGAGAAGCCATTGCCTGGCACTTGTTTGAAGTACTGGCATTAAAGCCGGAAAACACCAAACGTATCGTTTTCCACGAAATCACCCAGGACGCCATTCTGCACGCCATACAGAATCCCCGAAACATCGACAAGAACCTGGTGGATGCCCAGCAGGCACGCCGGGTACTGGACCGCCTGGTGGGATTCGAGATGTCGCCGGTGCTGTGGAGAAAAGTGAAACCCAACCTTTCCGCCGGACGGGTACAGTCCGTTGCCGTGAAACTCATCGTAGAGCGCGAAAGGGAAATCAACGCTTTCAAGGAACAGGGATATTACCGCGTCACCGGTACTTTTGAAACTGCCGACAAGTCGCAGTTGAAAGCCGAGGTACAGGAACGTTTTGCAGACAAGGACTCCACGATGAAGTATCTGGAAGCTTGCAAAGAGGCGACTTTCCAGGTGGACAGCATAGAAACCAAGCCCTCCGTCCGGAAACCGGCTCCGCCGTTCACCACTTCCACGCTGCAACAGGAAGCCTCCCGGAAACTGGGCTTTTCGGTATCCCAAACCATGTCTGTCGCCCAAAAGTTGTATGAACACGGATTCATCACCTATATGCGTACCGACTCGGTCAACCTTTCCGACTTAGCTATCCGAAGCGCAAAAGCGGTCATCTGCGAAACCCTGGGAGAAAAATATTCCAAACCCCGGAATTTCTCCACCAAGACAAAAGGCGCACAAGAGGCCCACGAAGCCATCCGGCCTACCTATATGAACCGGCCGGAAATCGAAGGCGACCGCAACGAGAAGCAGTTGTACGACCTGATTTACAAGCGGACGCTGGCATCGCAAATGGCAGATGCGAAACTGGAAAAGACAAACGTCACGATTCGCCTTTCCAACCATTCCACGCCATTTATCGCCACCGGAGAAGTCATCATCTTTGACGGCTTCCTGAAAGTATATATGGAATCGCACGACGATGAAGCCGACGATGAACAAAACGACCTGTTGCCGGCATTGAACAAGAACGACCTGTTAAGCCGCCGGCAAATCACCGCGCTGGAACAATATTCCCTGCATCCCCCGCGTTATACGGAGGCAAGCCTGGTGAAGAAAATGGAAACGCTGGGCATCGGCCGACCGTCCACATACGCCCCGACCATCACGACCATCCAGAACCGGGGATACATCATCCGGGAATCCCGGGACGGTACGCCAAGACAATTGGAACAAATCGAATTGAAAGGTGCGGACATCAAGGTTAAGGCCATCCGAAAGATTTTCGGTGCGGAAAAGAAAAAACTTTTCCCCTCCGACATGGGTATGGTGGTGACCGACTTCCTTTCCGTGCATTTCAAAAATATCATGGATTATAATTTCACCGCCGAAGCGGAGGAATCCCTGGACCACATCGCCGAAGGCTCGGTGGAATGGCAAAAAATGATCGGTGAATTTTATACTCCTTTCCACGAAACCGTGGAATCCACCTTGAAAAATTCGGAACGGAACAGCGGACAGCGCATCCTGGGCACGGATCCCGCCACGGGCGAAACCGTCAGCGTGCGCATCGGTCGATTCGGTCCCATAGCGCAAATCGGCGAAGGCGAAACCGTCCGTTACGCCAGTCTGCTGAAAAGCCAGCTGATGGAAACCATTACCCTGGAAGAAGCGCTCGGACTATTCAAATTCCCCCGGAAAATCGGACAATACGAAGACAAGGAGGTCTCTATCGGCATCGGCAGATTCGGCCCGTACATCAAACACAACAACGCTTTCGTGTCCCTGAAAAAAGGGGAGGATGACCCGGGAACCATCACGCTGGAAACAGCGATAGCCCGCATCGAAGAGAAACGGGAGAACGACCGGAAAAAACTGATTCAGGCTTTCGACAACGGGGTGCAGATTCTGAACGGACGCTTCGGACCTTACATCTCCTACGACAAAGCCAACTATAAAATTCCCAAAACGCTGAAAGCCGAGGAACTCACGCTGGAGAAATGTATGGAGCTGATAGAAAAAGAGAGTTCCAAGAAAAAGAAAGAACCCGTCAAAAAGAAAACAACCAAAAAGAAATAACCGATGACGGGCGGACAATGAAGAGACGCAAGAGAAATGAAGAGGAAAATTTGCACAACATGACACTTTTGCCTATCTTCGCAACCATGAAATAAAAAAAATGACAAAAACATTAAATCACTAATATAAATGGCAACATTACAGACAATCAGAAATCGCGCCGGACTCCTCGTGAGTATCTTTATCGGCTTGGCACTGATAGCATTTATCGTCGGAGACGCCTTGAATTCCGGCGCAAGTATATTCAACAGTGAACGGAACCAGGTAGGGAAAATCGACGGAGAAAGCATCTCCATCATGGACTTTCAGAATCGCGTGACCAAAAATGAAGACATGGTCAAGATGATGAACAACACCACCGCCCTGAATGAAGAGCAGCAAGCCATGCTCCGGAACAATACCTGGCAGCAGCTCGTCATGGAAAAACTGCTGGGACAGGAATATGAAGAAATCGGCTTGACGGTCAGCGGCGACGAACTGTATGATGTCATGCTGGGAGAAAACATGAGCCCGGCAATACGCCAGCTCTTCCAGGATCCGAACACCGGAATGGTTGACAAGGAACGCGCACTCATGGTGATCAGACAACTGATTACGCTTCCCGATTCAGACCCCCAGAAACTCTACTGGCTGAACATGGAAGAGGAAATCTCCACCAACCGGAAAATCACAAAATACCATGATTTGATTTCCAAAGCATTGTATGTCACCGACGAGCAGGCTCAAGCAAACGCACAAGCTACGGCCTCCAAATCGGACATCAGCTACATCGTCAAGAATTACAGCTCAATCGAAGATTCAACCATTCAGGTCAGCAACCGGGAAATCAAAGAATACTACAAGGAACACCAGAACAGATTTGAACAACCGGAAGCCCGGAGAATCGTTTACGTGAACTTCGACATCGATGCCTCCGGAGAAGATTTTACGGAGACGGAAAAAGTCGTAAAAGACCTCATCGAAGAATTTGCAGCAGCAAGCGACCCGATGGAATTTGTAAACCTCTCCTCTGACAAAAAGGCTGACCGCACTTATTACAAGAAATCGGAAATCACCAACAACGATCTGGCCGACTTCCTCTTCAAAAACAAAACCGGAGTATTTGGTCCTTATCTGGACAACAACGCATACAAAATCTCACGGGTAGGTGCAAGCAGAATGTTGCCGGATTCCTTGAGAGCCCGTCACATCCTCATCGCACCGCAAAACAACGACTATGCACGCGCCAAAGCCGTTGCCGACAGCCTTGCCAATTTGCTGAAGAAAGGTGCCAACTTTGAAGCGCTGGCGAAAAAACATTCGACAGACCAAAACTCGGCAGTCAACGGAGGCGATTTGGGCTGGTTCAACCAGAACACCATGGTTCAGCCGTTCTCCGATACCGTGTTCTTCTCCAAGAGAAACGAAATCAAAGTCGTGGTGACCCAATTCGGTGCACACGTCGTACAGGTGACCAACATGGCGAAACCGGTAGAAAAAATTCAAATCGCTACCGTAGAAAAGGAAGTGATTCCTTCCAACAAGACCATCAACAAAATCTACAACGATGCTCGCAGCTTTGCGATGAACATCACAAATCAGGATGACTTCAACAAGAAAGTGGATGACTACGCTTTGACCAAACGCATCGCCACCGTAGGCAAAAATGAAAGAACCATTGCAGGCATTGAAAACGCCCGGGAAATGATTCGCCGCATCTATATGGCGGAAGAACCGGGAGTAATCTATACCACTGACGGTTCCATCATCTTTGAAAACGGCAACAAATACACCGTGGCAGTGCTGACCGAGATAGACGAAGAAGGCATCGCCCCCATCGGCAAGGTTGCTTCCGAAATCAGAAACATCTTGATTCAGAAGAAAAAAGCGGAACAGTTGAGCAAGGAGTTCGCTTCCGCACAGCAAGGCAGCGAAAGTTTGCTCTCCATTGCCCAAAAAACCGGAACCGAAGTCAAGGAAGCCGCTGACATCAGCTTCACCTCATTCCAGATTCCGGGCGCAGGCATCGAGCCGAAAGTAATCGCAACGGCATCCGTTATCGAACAGGGCAAGATTTCAGCACCCATCGCCGGAAATCAGGGCGTATATGTCATCGTGGTCAACAACCGGACCACCGACGAGGTTACTCCCGAAACCATTCAACAGACCAAGGAATCATTGCAACAATCCAATATGTACCGCACCAATTACCAAGCCGTTCAAGCTATCCTGAAAAACGGCAACGTAATCGACCAGAGATACAAATTCTATTGATGATTCCTGAACGACAAAACAACGAGAGTGCCAAATTCAGTTTTGGCACTCTCGTTGTTTTAGAATATTCCATTCATTATTTCCAGTCGGCAAAATCGTTGTTCGCCTTTTCGTAATCCTCCGGGATGCCGATATCAATGAAATAGCCCTCGGAAACAAAGCCGTTCAAGCAGCCTGATTGTACTTTCTGCTGTAAGATATCCGTTTCAAAGGAGAACTTCTCCGGACATCCGCAGAACAGCTTCTCATCCCTGTTCACCATATAAACACCGCCATTGATATACCCCTTGTCGCAATACTTCTTCTCGTGAAAAGCCTCAATCTTGCCACCCGCACCCATTTCAACGTTTCCATAACGCTCAAAACGCTCCATCGGTTTCAAAGCCAAAGAAACCGGTAATCCCGACTGACGGTGAAATACCCGGAACCGCTCCAGATCGACATCAAAAAACGTATCTCCGTTCAGCACCAAGACGTCTTCTCTCTCCACGCAAGCCAATGCCTTTCGGATGGCTCCTCCCGTGCCAAGCGGCGAATCCTCAATAGAAAAAGCAACCTCACCGTGAAAATACCGCTGCCGCCCTACCCAGTCCGTGACCACCTCATACTTGTAGCCCAAAGACAGCACGACACGGTCAACTCCGTGTTTTTGCAGATATTGCAAGATATAATACAGAAAAGGACGTGCGGCAACCGGAGCCATACATTTCGGCACATCGTTCACTACCGACCGCAAACGGGTTCCCAAACCTCCTGCCAGCACTATCGCCTCATTCATACAAATCAATCCCTTAAAGTTCCGAACAACTTCTCCTCCGTAATGCAACAAAGGATATGTCCGATAAGAATATGCACCTCCTGAATACGCGGCGTTTCAACGGACGGCACCTCTATGCAGAGGTCACACCATTCTTTCATCTTCCCCCCTCCGGCTCCCGTCAGTCCGATGGTCCGGATGCCTGCCTGCCGGGCATACTGCAAAGCCCGGATAACGTTTCCCGAATTACCGGACGTGGAAATGCCCACAAATACATCTCCCGAGACCCCTTGCGCCTGCAATTGCCGCTCGAAAAGCCGTTCGAAACCGTAATCGTTGCCAATAGCAGTCAGAATAGACGTGTCCGTCGTCAAAGCAATGGCCGGAATACCCGGACGGTCGAAACCAAAACGGCTAACCAATTCCCCTGCCAGATGTTGCGCATCCGCCGCACTTCCTCCGTTACCCGCAAACAACACCTTCCTGCCCGCCCGGTATGCTTCCACCATACACAAAGCCGCCTGTTCTATCTTTTCAATCAGCATCCGGTCTGCCAAAACCTTGTTTTTCACAGCCACCGAATCACTGATTTGCCCGATGACTAAATCTTCCGTATTCATCCGCGCCTCATTTTTCATTTATATATCTTCCATCCGTGCGTTCCTCCCTCGCTGAATTGAAAATCCACCACTTTCCCCTCCAGGCGGTTCAATGCCCGAACCACCTCCAAACGCTTCGTCGGTTCCACAACAAAAATAATGAATCCGCCACCGCCGGCTCCCGACACTTTGCCCGTCAAAGCTCCTGCCTCTTGTGCCACCCGGAAAGCCCCATCAATGCAAGCATTCGTTATCGGAGAAGCCATACGCTTCTTATCCTCCCACGCTTTACCCAATATGCCGGCAAACCTGCCGATATCTCCCCGCAGAACGGCATCCTTCATTTCCACCGCGCTTTGCTTGATGTTGTGCATCGCCTCTATCGCCGACAGATTCCCTCCCGACGTGTTTTTTCGCTGTTCATCAATGATTTTCGCCGACAACCGGGAAGCACCGGTATAATACAACAATATGTTCGCCTCCAGTTCATCGACAATCCAGCGCTTCACCCGCAGGGGATTGACGATGACGTGACCGTCCGGCAGAAATTCCATAAAATTAAAACCGCCGAAAGCCGCAGCATACTGATCCTGTTTTCCACCGCTGAATTGCAAATCCAAACGCTCTATTTCGTACGCCATTCTGGCAATCTCATAATCGCCCATCGGCAAATTGAACCATTCCACAAACGCCTTCAATATGGCAACGACCATTGTGGAAGAAGACCCCAATCCGCTTCCCGGAGGAGCATCCGAATAAGTCGTCATCCGAAAAGAACGACCGCTCAAACCGAATTGCCTGATGACCCTGTTGTACACCCCCTTATGCAAGTCCAAGCGTCCGGACATCGGCAATTCTTCGCACGAATCGTACTCTTCGCATTGTTGCAGGTCACTCGCACAAATCCGGATTTTGGCATCATCCGTCTCCTCTATCGTGCAATAAGCATACAAATTAATCGTCGCATTCAATACCAGTCCCCCGAACATATCGCTATAAGGGGAAACATCGCTTCCCCCTCCCGCCAATCCGAGACGCAACGGTGCTTTACTTCTGATAATCATCATTCCCTTTTAGAGTTTATACTGTCATAAAGTTCCAGCATCACATCCGTCATCCTGGTCCACGAAAACTGTTCTTTCAACTTCATCGTCTCTTTTTCAAAATCAGCCTGACGTTCCCCGTCATAAAAATCAACGATAGCATCGGCGATTGCCGAAACCTCAGGCTTCACGACATATCCCGACCGCCTGTCCGCGATGATTTCCCCCAATCCCCCGACATCCGTCACCAACATCGCCTTGTTGAAATGATACCCGATTTGAGTCACTCCGCTTTGCGTCGCCGTTTTATAAGGCTGCACAACCATATCGGCCGCACAAAAATAACGATTAATCTGCTCATTGGGAATGTAATCCGTATGCAAAACCACTTTTTCTTCCAAGCCCTCCTCCCGAATCAGCTTCAAATAAGGTTCGCTGTCGGAATAAAACTCACCGGCAACCATCAAACGCACCTGCCTGTCTCTCAGTCGGTCGTCCGCCAGTGCCTGCAACAACCAGTCCAACCCCTTGTAATCGCGGATAAACCCGAAAAACAACAGATAACGACAGGCAGGGTCCAGGTGCAATGCCTCCAACGCCTCCTCCCGGGAAATAATCTCCCCGTAATGATCGTACACCGGATGCGGCGTGAAGCGCCGGAGCGGATGAGCCACCAGTTTCTCGATATCGTCATACACCTCGTGCGACATCGCGATATAACCGTCCACTCCCCTGGTAAAGTACTTGGTGAACAAACGGTCGCCCGGACGTTTCTCGTGAGGAATCATATTGTCCGCGATGCAAATCACCCGAGTGTGGCGATTCCTGCGGGCAATCCGGGCTATCGTACCCAAAGCGGGACCCATAAAGGGCAACCAGTACTTGATGATGAGCAAATCCGGGCACATCTTCTTCAATTCCCTGCCTACCTTTAGCCAGTTGAACGGACACACGGAATTTACCTTCCGGATAATCTTCAGCCCCCGAGGAGCCGCCTCATCGGTGTATTGCGATTTCCCGGGAAACAAGAAACCCGGATATTGAAGCGTGAAATTATATATCACCACATCGTGCCCCTGTCCCGACAACTCCTGCGCCAGCCTTTCATTCATCGCTGCCAATCCTCCCCGGTAAGGGTGAGCGGTTCCCAATATGACTATTTTCATCCCAAAAACGATTTATTGTCCAAAATTATCAAATAATCCGGATTATCGGCACGAAAAAACAAAATTATCGGTTGTATTGATATTATCCGGGGAGTATGCTATTTTTGTCAAGGTTAATATGCGATTTATGCCTATCGAGATTTCAGTTATCATTTGTACTTACAACCGGGACAAATTCATTTACCGGACGCTGGAGCACATCGCCTGCAACGGTTTCCCGACAGATAGCTATGAAATCATCCTGATTGACAACAACAGCACTGACCAGACTGCCGCGGAATGCCAAAGATTTTCCGACCATTTCCCGGACTTGAATTTTCATTATTTCACGGAAACGCAACAGGGACTTTCTTTTGCCCGCAACAGAGGCATCCGGGAAGCGCAGGGAGACATCCTCCTCTTTTTGGACGATGACGCTTTTATGCAAAAAGATTACCTGCGCCGATTGTCCGGTTACTTGAGAAACTACCCGGATGCTGCCGCCTTCGGGGGAAAAATCACCCCCCTCTACGAAAGCGGGAAAATCCCGGAATGGATGAGCAAATGGACTTATTCCTGGGTCTCAGCAATCAATAAAGGAACCAACGTATGCTTATTTGAAGGCAACTCCTACCCGATTGGAGCCAATATGGGCTTCCGCAGGGCAAGCATCCCCCCGGAAGGCTTCAACACCGCCCTCGGCAGGAACAAAGGCAACCTGATGGGAGGGGAAGAAAAAGACATTTTCAACCGGATGAAAGCCCGGAACGCCCGGATTTATTACTTCCCCGACACAGAAGTCCTTCACGTCATACCCGAAAAACGAACCACCCGGGAATATATCAAACAAATGGCCCTGGGCATCGGAAAAAGCGAACGAATCAGAACATTGAGCGTTTCACTTTTCGCTTTTTATAAACGCCTGTTTGCCGAAGCCATCAAATGGGGTGCTTCCTGTTTGCTTTATATCCACTATTTACTATCATTTACCCCCTCCAAGGGTTTCATTCTGATTTATTTTCGCTGGCACGTAACACGAGGCTTATTCATACCAAAATAAAATGCCAATCCAGCCAATAGCACTAACAGAATGGAAGAAATCAAAGAAATGGTTTTAGATACGGATACAACAGACGGTTCAAAACGAAACTCGACTTCATAATTACCCGCTTTCAAAGGCATTGCCCGTAACAGGTAATTCGCCCGGAAGTAAGGCATTCTCTCCCCATTCACATAAGCATTCCAGCCATCTTTATAATAAATTTCAGAGAATACGGCTATTTGATCACTATCCGTATTTACGTCATAAACCAAACGATTGGGTGCATAACTTTTCAACCGAATCGTCGCCATCGTATCACGCCCTTGCACAGCCTCCAATCCGTCTATTTCTTGTTTGTCCGCAACAAACTCACGCTTCGTGTCAATTTCTCCCAATAGCCTCATTTCTTCATCGGCATTTTCCGCCAAACGGAAAGAATCGACAAACCAAGCATTGCCATTTGCCTCGGGGTTTACCAATGGCCGCGATTTCGAATCATAAATCAGGTATCTCATATTCAGCATATTCAAGACACCCAACATTTTCATCTGCTCCGAATAGTCATTCAGTCCGCCATTTCTTAATCCTGAAATCAACATTTGGATTTCTTTCCGCAAATGATAGTCTATCAGCTCCTGATAGCGACTTAACTTAGCCGCATGATACCCTCCTATCAACTTGTGAAAATTAGCAGGACGAGCATCGTTGAATATATCCACCGTGACATCCAATACCCTGTAATAAGATTTATCCTGCAAAACGTATTGGTCCGCCGGAGATGGCTGCAAGGTCTGTGTCTTCTTCTTTGAAACGAAATGACTATCATTAAGATAACGCTTGTTTATCATCCACATATCCGTCAATACCAAAACAAACAAAAGGGCATAAACCGTATTCAATTTCAACTTAGAGGCAAGATGCAACCACAATACACAAAACAACAATACGATAAACAATAATGAACGCAAGGCATCCTGACGCAACAGGCTCATCCTATCCGCCGGCAACGTTTCTTGCAGAAAACCATAATCTCCCTGCAAACGAACATCCTCTGCAGCAACGAATCCCCCCGCCAGCGAAGGAATAATCCAAAACAGTAAAGCCAAACCTCCCGTTATATACAAGGCATACTTCAAACTTCTTTTCGCTTTTTCCTTGTCCAGTTCCGGATTAAAAAATGCCTTTAATCCCAGCATCCCCAATAAACCCATACACAAACAAGTGGCGACCAGAATCATAGATACCGTTCTGAATTTATTATACATGGGCACATAATCAATAAAAAAGTCGGTCAAAGGCATAAAATGACGTCCCCAAGCCAACATCAATGTCAGTATCGACACCGACAACAACCACCACTTTGTCCGCCCTTCAACCAAGAAAAGCCCCAAAACAAAAAGGAAACAGATAATGGCACCCAAATAAACAGGCCCGGCAGTAAAGGGCTGGGTACCCCAATATAACGGAAGACTAAAATCTTTCATTGTTTTGGGAACATTCGGGACTCCCAATGCCTTCAACTTCCGTCCCGTCTCGCTGTCCGCAGATAAAGTACCGCCACTGGCGCCGCCCTTGAAATTCGGTATCAACAAGGTCATCGACTCATCTATATCATAGCTCCAGGCAGTAATGTAATCTTTATCCAAACCATGCCCGGAAACAGCTTTGTTCTCTCCCGTCAGACCATTGGATTCCCCCCGCATAGTCGTCTTGCTATATTGATAGGTCGTAAGCAACACCGGTGCATTTAATCCTACCGCAATCATCAGGGCGCATACTCCCAGAGCAACCGAAGCCAGGTATTCTTTTAAGTGTTGCTTCCAGGAATAAATCAGTTCAACGATGCCGAATCCCAATACAATAAACAGTGCATAATAAAGAATCTGAACATGGTTCGCCTGGATGGCCAATCCCAAGAAAAGGGCGGTCAACAAAGCGCCGAACCATTTATTACCCCGGAAAAGAACGTACACGCTTCCCACCAAAGGCATCATATAACCGATAACACTGGCTTTGGTAACATGCCCCGCAGTCAAAATAATAAAGTTGTAAGACACAAAACCCAATGCAACCGCTCCAATGGCTGCCAACCATTTATTCAAACGGAAACAAAGCAACAAGACATAAGCTCCGACAAGGTATATAAAAATCGTACTCACAGGAAAAGGCAAACTTCCCCAAATCCTGGGCAAATACGACAAGAGGCTATTCTGTCCCATAGGAGCTGAAATCTGGTAGGTCGGCATACCTCCAAACATGCTGTTTGTCCAGAACGTCTGTCCCCCTCCTTTGGCATTAAAATCCATCGTTTCTTTCGCCATATAGGTCCAACTCTCCAAATCGTGCCCCATCAATGTTTTTCCATCCAACACCGGTGCACAATAAACAACCACCAATATCAAGAAAGCAAGGACAATGATGCCATGAGAAAATACCTCTGTTCTATTCATTTGAATTTTCATAAGATGCCTTTTTTATGGAGCAAAGGTAATGATTTTATATCAACTATAAACCTCAAAATTTAAACTATCTTAAATCATCGAACGAAAAGGCAAAAGACCGATTAAAAAAGAGAAAGACCCGGCAGAATTTATATTTTTGCGTAATTATAATTTATATATAAATGCCTGACTTGATTCCACAAATTAGTGTCATTGTACCCGTTTACAATGTTGAAAAGTATTTGCCTCGATGTATTGAAAGCGTATTGTCCCAAACATTTTCAAATTTTGAATTATTACTCATCGATGACGGCAGCACTGACCGCTCCGGCAATATATGTGACCGATATGCACAAAACGACTCGCGCATACGCGTATATCATCAAAATAATCAAGGAGTAAGTACTGCTCGCAATCTCGGTATTGAACACGCACGATGCGAATGGCTCTGCCTGATTGACAGCGATGATTATTTGGACCGAGACTATCTTGCCGTTTTTATGACCCAAGGCCATCTGACAGAAGATTGTCTAAATCTTCAAGGGTGGCAATGTGTCAACGAAAAGGAAGAAACCGTGAAAACCATCCAATACCCTTTCCTGTTTTCAGAGCTACCCCAGGCTGGTGAAACGATTGCCAATTATCAGGCATTTTCCAATAATGCCCCTTGGGCTAAACTTTTCAACCGAAATCTCATCAAACGTCATCAACTTTGTTTTCCAACACAACTGCCTGTCCGGGAAGATGCCGTATTCTCCTATAATTACAGGATGCATATCAAAAGCATACAATTACTACCTGCTTC
>CAYNXE010000005.1:23994-27445 GCA_964400995.1 uncultured Odoribacter sp. | reverse complement strand
GAGGCAGGCTATAAATTAGTTTTAAAGGAAAATCTTTCAATTGTTGTTTCCATGCATACAAAAAAGGCATTACCGATGCCCATGTTTTTCCAGCCCCTGTCGGAACACATAAAATTATATTTTTCCCCTGTAAAAGTAGTTCCGCTACCTTTACTTGAAAATCATAAGGCTCAAAACCTAATAACTCTTTGTAAAAACGGATAAAATCCTTCATGATAAATTAAATATATTCATAACCTCCACACACCCAAACCCTTGGCTATTTAATCTCCCGAAACCTCCGGCATACCCCAAACGCAGGAGTTCAGGCTGACCTTCCAATTCAAATTGGAACATATAGCCTTTTATCCGTGTTTCTTGCGACGTACCGGCTTTTAAGGCAATCGTCTTAGCCTTGGGGGGTGACAATAAATGCAAATGGGTTGCCGACCAGGAAGCATCCGGTTCCTGCCCATAAAATGCCCGATATTTCTCCAGTAAATTAAGATGCAACAACTCTATAAATTTCGGATCATCCGGCCGTAAATGCACCGTGCGGTGTTCATCGGGAAATTGCTCTTCAATAAACATCGGAGACAACGTTTTAAAAGCCATATGGGAAACAAATTCCGGATCGGGCAATCGTTCGATATTCACAACCTCGAAAGCAATCTTTGATTTGCGGTCTCCTATCTCCATTTGTCGATTCCTAAATACTCCTATCACAAAAGCCTCAATAGCTTCTATCGGATAAAAAGAAACAACCAGTCGCACCGATTCCGATAGAATACGCAAACGATCTCCCACTATTTTAAAACAAGGAATATATAAATTTGAAAAAGTAAACAATTTAAAAGCTTTCTTTTCCTTGCAATACCCTTTGTTGTGCAACCAAGCTGTAAATTCCGAATCTCCTTCATTTAGCACCTTATACAAACAACTGGACAACTCGTACATATAATTACAAGGCAATGTCGTCCCGTCAACTAATCTTAACACCAAACTCAAACGCATAACAAGAAATTTTATTTGCTCTAAAAATAAGAAAAAAGATAATTATAAACCATTATTTATGGTTATTTTTTATATTATCATTTGAGACAAAAAAAGACACAGCTACCAGAATCTATCCAGTATCTGTGTCTTTAGCTTGTTCAGTTGCGTTTGCCGTAAAATGGCAACGACGCCATTTTATTTCAAGCATCCGCACCGGGCTTCCAGCAACATATCCAGCACCACCATAGCAGCCATAGCTTCGACAACGGGGACGACACGCGGCAGGACGCAAGGGTCGTGACGACCATGCGCTTCCAATACCACTTCTTCCCCTTTGCGATTGACGGTAGCCTGCGGTTTCATAATGGTGGGCACAGGCTTGAAGGCTACTCGGAAATAAATATCCTCACCGTTGGTAATTCCTCCCTGTATTCCGCCGGAATAATTAGTTGTCGTGGTTACATTTCCTGATTTTATAGCAAAAGAATCGTTATGCTCGCTGCCCCGCATGGTCGCTGCCGCGAATCCGGAGCCATATTCAAATCCTTTGGCGGCATTGATGCTCATCATGGCATGCGCCAAACGTGCCTGAAAACGGTCGAACACCGGTTCGCCCAATCCTGCGGGAACTCCCTCTATCACGCAACTCACCACTCCCCCCACACTGTCTCCCCGATCCCGTATCTCCCGAATCAAGGCCAGCATCTTTTCCGCCGTGTCGGCATGGGGACAACGTACCGCATTGTCCTCGGTGCGTTCCAAATCCACCTCCCGATACGAACCGGGCATAACAACCGAACCGACCTGTGAGGTATAAGCCCTGACGGTTATGCCCATTCCGGCAATCACCTGCTTCGCCACGGCACCTGCCACCACCCGGGCAATGTGTTCTCGGGCAGAAGAGCGTCCGCCTCCCCGGTAATCCCGGATACCGTACTTTTTTTCCCAGGCATAATCGGCGTGCGAGGGACGATACAAATCCTTGAGGTGCTCGTAATCCTTGCCGTTTTGATTCCGGTTGCGCACCAAAAAACCGATAGGCATCCCCGTGGTTATCCCCTCGAAGACACCGGAAAGCAACTCCACTTCGTCCTCTTCCTTCCGGGGTGTAGACACGTCCGACTGTCCGGGACGCCTGCGGTTCAATTCGCGTTGAATAAACTCGACTGACAACTCCACTCCCGCCGGGCAACCGTCAATCACCCCTCCGACAGCCACGCCATGCGACTCGCCGAAAGACATCAAACGAAAAAATTTTCCTATCGTATTTCCAGCCATAACGTCCTGTTCCGTCAATGACAGCATCCACAACCATCGTGGTGGGAACCGCAATCGCTTCCGCAGCCGCCTTCGGAACCGCATCCGCTGCATCCTCCGCACTTATGGGAATGCAAGGCTTCAATCTCCTCCTCGGTAGCGTCCCGGACACCCAGAACCTCGCCTTTGAAAAACAGGTCTTTTCCTGCCATGGGATGATTGAAATCAATCCGCACCTCCTCTTCACCGATAGACAGAATCTTTCCCCGCAAGCGGCGACCAAGGCTGTCCATCATAGGCAGCACGTTGCCAATCACCATATCGTTTGCATCCACCTCTTTGAATATATCTTTGGGCAAATCGACAATCATATCCTCATTCACCTCGCCATAGGCCTGGGCGGCAGGAATATGAAAATCAAACTTATCTCCCTGCTTTTTCTCCAGCAGATTCAGCTCAAAATACTCCAGCGTCTGCCCCTGTCCGCAAATAAACTCAAGGGGGCTGTCCACACCCGCCGTCTCCAGTACTTCTCCGTCTTTTTCCGTTCTCAACTCATAAGTTACCGTCACAAACTTATTTTTTGTAATCATCTTTCCAGTTTTTATTGGTTAACGTACAAAAATACGACAAAATAATTCTCAAAACAATCCCCTTTTTGTAAAAAAATGGTACTTTCGCACTAATTTAGATGGATTGAAAATGCGCCATTACGATTACATCATTGCAGGAAGCGGGCTGGCAGGACTTTACGCCGCCTATCACGCCGCCTCCTACGGGAAAGTTGCCCTGTTGACGAAATCGGGAATCACGGAAAGCAACTCTTACTACGCCCAAGGAGGTATAGCAGCGGTCACTGACGAAGACGATGCGCCGGCACTGCATTTTGAAGACACGATCATCGCCGGGCGGGGTCTGTGCGATTATCCGGCAGTTGACATCTTGGTGAACGAGGGACCGCAACGCATCCGGGAATTGATAGAGGCAGGCATGCATTTCGACATGGAGGACGGCAGTCTGGCACTCGGCCTGGAAGGAGGTCACCACCGCAAAAGGATACTGCACGCCGGAGGAGATGCGACAGGCAGAATGGTGACCAGTTTCATGATTAGCCAGGTCATCAACCACCCCCGAATCGATATCTTTGAAAATCATTCCGTCATCGGCATCTTGCAGGAAAACAACCGTTGCTACGGGGTAAGGAGCTGGAACCTAGTCA
>CAYNXE010000005.1:11365-23984 GCA_964400995.1 uncultured Odoribacter sp. | reverse complement strand
CAACCAGTCCGAAGAACTTTACGTCGCCCCCAACACTTTCCTGACCCTGGGCGGAACCTCCGCCATTTACAAGCGCACCACCAATCCGCACACCACCATCGGAGACGGCCTGGCTTTGGCGTACAATGCGGGGTGTGAAATCGCGGATATGGAATTCATCCAATTTCATCCGTCCGCCATTTATACCGATTCCGAAGAGGCGTTTTTGATTAGCGAAGCCGTCCGGGGAGAAGGCGCCCACTTAATCAACCAGAACGGAGAACGGTTTATGCCCGCCATCCACGAATTGGCGGAACTGGCTCCCCGGGACATCGTCGCCCAGTCCATATACGGGCAGATGCGGAAATACGACCAGGATTTCGTATGGTTGTCCCTGAAGCACCTTGACCCCGACACCATAAAACACCGTTTCCCCAATATTTACGAAAAATGCCGGGAGTTGGGCATCGACATGTGCGACCGCATTCCCGTGGCTCCGGCAGCCCATTATATGGTCGGCGGAGTCAGGACGGACCTCAACGGCAGGACCAACATCCGGAATCTATACATATTCGGCGAACTTGCCTCCTCGGGAATCATGGGTGCCAACCGGCTTGCCTCCAATTCCCTGATTGAATGTCTGGTTTTTGGAAAAAGAGCCATCGAAGCCGCCCGGAAAGACAAAGAAGCGGGAGAAGTTCCGCCCTTCCTCCCCCTTTACCATTGCAACAACCGGAACGCAGCCGGATATGTACAATTGAAGAAAAGCATTTCCCAAATCATAACCATTCATGCCGGCATCATCCGCAATGCCAAACTCTTGCAGGAAGGTCTGGACAAATTGCAGACGCTGGAAAACGAAATCCCAGACGAGACCCATGAATATTATTCACTGCTCAGCCACAACCTGATTACGGTTGCCCGGTTGATTATCTGTTCTGCCATCCGCCGGGAAGAAAGCCGGGGCGGACATTTCCGGGAAGATTTTCCCCACTCCGATGACAACTATTTGTATCACATCATCCAACAAAAAGACAAACCGATTACCACCGTACCGGTGAATACCAAAAAATAATATCATGCAATACGACAAGTTAATCAATCAATTGATAGACCTCGCCATTGAAGAGGACATCGCAACCGGCGACGTGACCACCAATTCCATTATACCTGCCCATTCGCATGCCGTTGCGGAAATGAAAATGAAAGCCGACGGCATCGTCTCCGGACTGGAAATCGCCCGCCGTGTCTATGAACGCTTTGAAAAAGACATCGTATGGGAACCTTTGGTCAAGGACGGAGATGCGGTAAAAAAAGGAGACATCATTCTCCGCATTGAAGCCAGCTACCGCTGCCTTTTATTGGGAGAACGCCTCTCCCTGAACATCCTGCAACGGATGTCAGGCATCGCCACCGAAACCGCCAAATACGTGAAAGAGCTGAACGGCACCCGCACGCAACTGCTGGATACCCGCAAGACGGCTCCTGGCTTGCGCATCCTCGACAAAATGGCAGTCAAGGACGGAGGAGCCACCAACCACCGCATGGGACTTTACGACATGGCAATGATCAAAGACAACCACATCAAAGTGGCTGGAGGAATCACCCAAGCCGTTCAGGCAGTACGCGCCAACATCCCGGCTCATATTAAAATCGAAGTGGAAACAACGAATTTGGACGAGGTACGGGAAGCCCTGGCCGCCAAGGCCGACATCATCATGCTGGACAATATGAACAACGCCGAAATGGCAGAAGCCGTAAAAATCATCAACGGACAGGCGAAAACCGAGGCATCCGGCAACATGAACATCCCCCGGCTGAAGGAAGTAGCCGCCACCGGCGTGGATTTCATCAGCGTCGGCGCACTCACCCACTCCGTCACCGCGCTTGACATCAGCATGAACATCAAAAACAACTAAAGAATTGTTTATATCAGCATGCACCTTTGGACGAAAAAATTCATTCCAAAGGTGCATTTTCTTTCTTTCCAGTCTTTTATCCCTCAACCATAAACCCGAAAGTATTTTTTCTTTTCCCCTTTCTTTGTTATCTTTGAAGCCCGAAAACAAGAAAACCATGACCAACCAAGAAATCATCGACCGAATACGGCTCTTGAAAAAAGAAAAGAACGCTGTCATTCTGGCGCATTACTATACTCGTCCTGAAGTACAGGACATTGCCGACTATCTGGGAGATTCCCTGGGACTATCCCAGGAGGCGGGAAAAACCGATGCCGACATCATTGTATTTTGCGGCGTCCATTTTATGGCGGAAACCGCTGCCATCATCTCTCCGAACAAAAAAGTGCTGATTCCGGCAGCATCTGCCGGCTGTTCGTTGGCAGAAAGCATTTCGGGATACGACCTGAGGGAATGGAAAAAAGCCAACCCGGAAGGCATCGTCGTCAGCTACGTCAACACCACCGCCGAGGTAAAGGCCTGGACGGACATTTGCTGTACATCGGCAAACGCCCTGAAAGTGGTGCAAAGCCTCCCCAAAGACCGGAAAATCCTGTTCGTACCGGATAAAAACCTGGGAGCATGGATCATGAAGGTGACGGGACGGGAAATGGAACTGTGGAAAGGAGACTGCTGCGTACATGAACGGATTACCGCAGACATGATATTGGAAAAACACCGGGAGTTTCCGGACGCCGACATCCTGATTCATCCGGAAGCCCATTGTTCGCATGACGAGCGCATACTCGAACTGCCTCAAGCCTATATGTATTCCACGGCAGGTATGATAAAACACGCCGCGGCTTCGCCCAAAAAACAGTTTGTCATCGCCACGGAAATCGAAACGATTCACAAACTGAAAAAGGACAATCCAGAGAAAGAATTCATACCGGTTCATCCCCAGATGATTTGCGGACAGATGAAAAAAGTGACTTTAAACAATATCCTCGAAGCACTCGAACAGGAACAACATCGGGTGGAAATCCCCGAGGACATCCGGCAAAAGGCATTGCTTCCCATCCAAAGGATGCTTGAAATCAATTGATTGTACCACGGAAATTAATTTAGAAACAATGAATATCTCTTTAAACTGGCTGAAAGATTACTTGAAAACAGATTTAAACGTTGAAGAAATCTGTAAAATATTAACCAACATCGGACTGGAAGTCGGCGGATTTGAAAAATTTGAATCCATACGCGGAGGTTTGAAAGGTCTGGTTGTCGGTGAAGTAAAAACCTGTGAAGCTCATCCGGACTCCGACCACTTGCACATCACGACGGTAGACCTAGGAGACGGTCGCCTTACCCCGATTGTCTGCGGAGCACCCAATGTCGCTGCCGGCCAGAAAGTTGTCGTAGCTACCATCGGCACCGTACTTTATGACGGAGATAAAGAGTTTGTCATTAAGAAGTCCAAGATAAGGGGACAGGAATCCGAGGGGATGATTTGTGCGGAGGATGAAATCGGCATAGGGAACGACCATGCCGGAATCATCGTACTGCCTGCCGACACCCGGGTCGGAATGCCGGCTGCCGAATATTACAACATCACCACCGATTACACCATAGAGGTGGACATCACCCCCAACCGGGTGGACGGCGCCTCTCATCTGGGAGTTGCCCGCGACCTGGCAGCCTATCTGCAACAAAGCCAGGATATTCGCTATACCCTGCCTTCTGTCAACCATTTTAAGGCGGATAGCAACACGGCAGGGCTCAGCATAGAAGTGCAGCGCCCCGAAGCCTGTACACGCTATGCCGGAGTGTGCATCGAAGGCGTCAAGGTACAGGAATCTCCCGAATGGCTGAAAAACCGCCTGAAAGCGATTGGTCTGCACCCCATCAACAATGTCGTGGACATCACCAATTTCATCCTGTTCGAGCTGGGGCAACCGCTTCATGCTTTCGACAAAGACAAAATCAAAGGAAATAAAGTCATCGTTCGCAGTTTCCCGACAGGCACCAAATTCGTTACGCTTGACGGCGTGGAACGCGAGCTCAACGAAAACGACCTTATGGTCTGCAATACCGAAGCACCGATGTGCATCGCAGGGGTGTTCGGCGGACTGGAAAGCGGCATCACGGAAAATACCACCAACGTATTTCTGGAAAGCGCCTGCTTCGACCCCGTATTTGTCCGCAAAACGGCACGCCGGCACGGCTTGAGTACGGATGCCTCTTTCCGCTTTGAAAGAGGAACCGACCCCAACATCGTCCTTTATGCCTTGAAACGGGCTGCTCTTTTGGTACAGGAATTGGGAGGCGGTAAAATCACTTCCGAAATCATAGATATCTATCCCCATCCGGTAGCCGATTTTGAAGTGGAAATCAAGTATGCTCATGTCAACCGCCTAATCGGCAAAGTCATCGGACATGACCGCATCAAAAAAATCCTGCAGGCATTGGAAATCAAAATCGTCCGGGAAAACGAGGACGGGCTGTTACTGCATATCCCCCCCTACCGGGTCGATGTACGCAGAGAAGCAGACGTGATTGAGGACATTCTCCGCATTTACGGCTTCAACAACATCGAGGTACCGGCAAAAGTAAACTCAACGTTGAGTTACTCGCAGAAACCGGACGACTTCCAGTTAAAGAACCAGATTGCCGACTTGCTGGCAGCCAACGGATTCCATGAAATCATGAACAATTCTTTGACCAAGGCTGCCTATTTTGAAAACCTGGAAACCTACAAGCCGGAAAACACGGTCATGCTGTACAATCCCCTCAGTTCGGATTTGAACGCCATGCGCCAAAGCCTGTTGTTCGGCGGACTGGAAAGCATTGCCTATAATATCAACCGCAAAAGCAACAGCCTGAGATTCTTTGAATTCGGAAAGGCTTACACGTTCCATGCCAAAGAGGTTGAAAACCATCTGAAACAATACAAGGAAGAGGACAAACTGGCCCTGTTCATCACCGGAAACAAATCCCAGGCTTCCTGGAACAGCCGGGAGCAGAAAACCGACTTCTTCAACATCAAATGCTACGCCGAAATGATTCTGAAACGTTTAGGTTTCAACGTAGACAATCTGAATATCGACGAGACAACGGAGGACATCTATCGGGAAGGTTTGGTTTATGCTCAAAAGGACAAGCACATCGCCACCATAGGTATGCTCAGCCACAAAGTGTTGAAAACCGTCGGAATCGAACAGGACGTCTATTATGCGGAATTTTCCTGGGAGAACATACTGAAAGCCGTGAAAAACCACCACATCGCTTTCTCTCCCATGCCCAAGTTCCCGGCTGTGAAACGCGACCTTGCCTTGTTGCTGGACAAAAAAGTCAGCTTCAAAGAAATTCGCGACATTGCCATGCGGACAGAAAAGACCTTGTTGAAAGCGGTCAACTTGTTCGATGTGTATGAAGGAGAAAAATTGGGTGCCGACAAGAAATCCTACGCGGTCAGCTTTACATTGCAAGACGAGGAAAAAACCCTGACGGACAAGCAAATCGACAAGATTATGAATAAACTGATGGGAACTTACAAACATCTGCTGGGTGCGGAAATACGCTGATTTCCACACCCTTATTGCCGGATGCTTGAAAGGCAATCCGTTTTAACAAAAGTTTATTGATTATTTTTCGGCAAAAATTTGACATATAGAAAAGAAGTATTACCTTTGTGACCGCAATACAAGAGGTATTGACTAAGATTGCGGGGTGGAGCAGTGGTAGCTCGTTGGGCTCATAACCCAAAGGTCGTTCGTTCGAGTCGGGCCCCCGCTACAAAAAAGACCAGTAAATTACTGGTCTTTTTTATTTTCAATAAAGCAGGATTTGTTAATGGGAATATTCTTTGACCAAACAATCAATACCCTGATTCTTTAATTTCAAGGCGGCAGCATTCGCCGCTTCCTGGGTATCGTAGATGCCGGTGCAATAACGGACTGCGCCATTGTCCATCTTTTCCGTAAAAATCACCTTGAAGCGGTCAATAAAGGCAGGCACATTTTTGTATACCCCCAGTTGCAAAGTATAAAATTTCCCCTTCACCGAACTCAACGCCCTCAACTGCGTCTTGCCGATATTCTTTGCCCCTTCTTCCGCAGCCAGCGCTTTTTGATTGGGATTGACGCGGGAATTCGGACCCGGTTTGTAATTTGTTCGCAACACCTTGAATTCGATGCGCCGGTTCAACTGCATGGCAATCTCCTTCTGCTCTCCCCGAAGGCGATTCACAAATCTTTCATTCAAAACATCCCCCACTTTCAGAAAATCATACTCCCTGACATCCTTCTCATTGATTTCACGCGGTCGGGTCTCTCCGTATCCCTTGGCTTCCAGTCGGTCCCAATAAACGCCCTTTTCAATCAAATAATCCACCACGGCACCGGCACGATTTTGGGAAAGCGTCATGTTGGCACGGTCATTTCCCACCATATCGGTATGTGCCGAAAGTTCTATGACGATATTCGGATTATCTTTCAGGACTTCAAGCAACTGATTCAAATTCTTCATGGCATCGGGTCGCAAATCCCACTTTGCCACGTCAAAATAAATATTGGGAATCACGATGGGTTTCTCGATAGGCTGCATGTTGATGACCAGTTCATAGGAACGGTTCTCCTTTTCACGGTAAGTGGAAACCACGCCCTTGCCTTTCAGGTACTGGGCATTCTCCGCAACAAAAACATACTCTTTATCCGCACTGACCGGCATCATGGCCATACCTGCCGAATCGGTTTCCAGATAAACCACCGTACCGTCATCCACCGTTACGGTGACTTCCGTCTTGGCTATCGGAAACTCCGTCACGGCATTCAATACCAGTAACCTCACGCTCAATTGCTGCGGCAAATAGCTAAAATCGAAAATATTGTCACAACGTCCGCTCCGGGAAGAGCAAAACCAGCCCTTCTCCTCTCCGGGCTTGAAAACAATCCCAAAATCATCTCCGTGCGAATTCAACGGCGCAGGCAAATGCACTACTCTCTCCTTGCCCTCCTTCTCTTCCACTTTGTAAAGATCGAGTCCCCCGAAACCGTAACGCCCGTTGGAAGCAAAATACAACTCCCCGTTATCCCGGACATACGGAAACATCTCGTCTCCCTCCGTATTGATCAGTTCACCGGCATTTACCGGTTCTCCCCATTTCCCGTTCTCCAGTTCGGCATACCAAATATCCTTGCCTCCGAAACCGCCAGGCAGGGCATCGGAAACAAAATACATCCGCTTCCCGTCCGGTGTCAACGCCGGATGACCGACACATACCGAGTCGCCGCATATCCCGGAAGGTGCGACTCCCGTCCAGCCTTTCTTTTCCGTACCGCTTTCATCCTCGCTGTTTTTCAGTGTCGCCCGATAAATCCGCGTACCGACATTGCTCCCCTTCACCGTCCGGGAGGAGGTGAAATACATCTGCGAACCGTCCGGAGTAAAGCACATGGCACCCTCGTGACGGCTGGAAAAAAGGGAGTCGCGTTGCAAGACCGGTTTCAACCAACGGGGCTCCTTGAAATGCCTCACCTTTATCTTTCCGTCCTTGTCCACCGTCCGAACATCCTGCACATACCTCACTTGATAAATATGACTATACCCTTCGCCGGTAATCGGATCGGCTTTCACACGTTTGGAAGTCTCCGCATTCCGTGCCGATGCAAAATAAACGACACAAGTATCCCCCGGCGTATATACGGGTGTAAAATCGCTATATCTGGAATTAAATTCCTTTTTCAGTTGAACGGCATACCTTCCTTTCTTTTCCCTATCCTCCGTCACTTGCTCCAAATAACGGATGCCGTCTTCTCCTTTCCCGTTTCCGGTCAGTTCCTCGTATTCCTGATAATAATTCCGGGCAATTTCCACCTCGTCCATACGGGCGGCAATCTGCGCCAGTTTCAGGTATATCTCCGTCTGCTCCTTGTCGCCAAGCCTTGCCTTGCCATACCAACTGTAAGCCTCCTTCAAATGGTTCACTTTCTCGCACGACTCAGCCGCTTTCAGGGCGGCAAGCACCCTGGCAGGCTTCTTCTTCGTCTTGTTGTATGCTTTTTCATACTTGGAAGCCGCCTTGTCATACCGACCGGTTGCACCGATTACATTCCCCCGCTTCATGTAATATTGGGAAGAACAAGCGGAAAGCACCCCTATCACACCACATAAAAAAATCAGATACCTCATAAAACATTTACTTTATAATGCAGCCAGCAACAAATCTATATCTCTGGAAATCAATCCGTATTTATCGGCAATCTGCGGTTTGGTCAAAATACCGTTGTACAGATACACCCCTTCCCGCAATCCCGCATCCAGGCGAATCGCATGGGAAATACCGCCCTGCCGGACAATCTGCCGGAACAATGGCAAAAACACATTACTATAAGCAATCGAGGCGGTCCGGGCAACCCGGGACAACACGTTGGGCACGCAATAATGCACCACGCCTTCGTAAGTATAAACCGGTTTTTCGTGGGTCGTCGGACCGGAAGTCTCTATACATCCCCCCTGGTCTATCGCCATGTCTATGATCAACGCCCCCTTTTTCATCAACTTCACCTGCTCCTCCGTCACCACCGTATTTCCGGCACTGTCCCAACAGGGCAGCGCACCGATGACCACGTCGGCAGAAGCCAGCACACGGTTCAGGACGGGCTTGTGAAAAACAGAAGTGTACACCCTCTGCCCCAACACCTCGTTCAACCTCCGCAAACGGTTCACCGAATCGTCGAAAACCCTGACTGTCGCCCCCAGACCGAGCGCCGTCCGTGCCGCATACTCGCCCAGCGTCCCGGCTCCCAGGATAACAATCTCGGTCGGCGTAATGCCGCTGATGCCTCCCAGTACGATTCCTTTGCCGCCCCTGGAGTTGCTCAGGTATTCTCCGGCAATCATGATGGCGGAATTTCCGGCTATCTCACTCATAATGCGCACCACCGGACAAGTCCCTTCTTCGTCCTTCAAGATGTCGAATCCGATAGCCGTAATCTTTTTCTGCATCATTTCCGTTATCGCCTCCTTCCGGAGATGCCCCAGCTTCAACGGAGACAACACCACCTGCCGTTCGTGCATGTACGCCGCATCCGCCACCGATACGGAAGTAGGTTTTATCACCACATCCGCCGCATAGGCCTGAGCCGCCGATTCCACAATCAACGCCCCGGCATCGGCATATTCCCGGTCCGTATAATGCGCATGATTTCCCGCACCCCGCTGCAACCGGACCTCGTTTCCCCCGTCCACCAACAGCTGGACGGACTCCGGTGTCAGGCAAATCCGGTTCTCCCCCTTTTGCAGCTCATTGGGCATTCCGATCACCAGACACTTCTGTTTTCTGTCCTCAAAAACCTCCTTCTCCTGGCAAAGAAACCATTGTCTGGTAATCGTCCCCGACATTTTTCCGGCATTGTCCATGACACTCGTATTAAGGATATTGCTTATTCCATTTCCACCCTCAATTCCCGGCTGCCGTCCTCGTTCTCCGAGAAGAAACAACTCACGGTATCCTCCGGCAACAACTCGCTTACTCTTTCCGGCCATTCGACAAAACACCTGTCGCCTCCGTAAAAATACTCCTCATAACCGAAATCAAGAGCCTCCGAAATATCGTTTACGCGATAAAAATCAAAATGATACACCGATTCTCCGGTTCGGGCGACATACTCGTTCACAATGGCAAAAGTCGGGGAATTGACATCGTCCTCCACCCCCAGGCACTCGCCCACGGCTTTGACGAAAGTCGTCTTTCCCACCCCCATGGGGCCGTACAATGCAAAAATGGTCCGGTCGCCCACATACTCCAAAAAATCCGCCGCCACCCGGTTTATTTCCTCCAAGCTATTGATTTTCCACTTCATGATGTTCGACAACCATTAATTCAGATAATATTTTCTAAAGAAATCAAGATAATTCTTTAATGTCTTCTTTTCAAGCAAGGTGCCCAGGTTCGCCTCGGTTATGACAAAATTCGTATAGTTCGCCCCTTGCAACAGCTTGGACAGCTTACGGTTACTCAACATCTTGTTAAAATAGCGCATCGCCTCCTCCTTGTCGTCCAATCCGCTTACCATCATGTAGTCGTTCTCCTCGTCAAACCGCTGGTTGCTCAAAGAAATTCCCGAAAAATTGAACTCCTCGAACACCGCTTTCAACCTGAAAGGATCGACCGTATTCGGGTAAATCAACACAAACCGGTGAACGATATTTTTGTTGTACACGTATTCCCCGTCTTCCACCCCGATAAAACCTGCCTCTTTCAAATAATTGTCCCCGAAATACTTCACATACTTGTCCAGATACTCATTCTCCTGCATGGCTTTCAGGTTCTGGTCCGTAATGACGAAAATCTCATATTTCTTGCCGGTCAAGAGTTCAGAAACCTCCCTGTCTTTCAACACGGTATTCATATACTCCAGGGCATTCCCCTTGGTCCCGACATTCTTCACCACCACCAATTCTATCTGATCGTTGTAATCCTCCTTGGCCAGTACGAAAGCGGGATCCACCCGATGCAACGTTTCCGCAATCCGCCGGGTATTCACGTCATGGAAAGGAAGCGCCAGCACCAAATGATGGACGGAACTCGATTCCGAATTGAATATATGGGCGGCAGTACCGTGTTTTCCGCACAACATCTCTCCCTCCTGGCGGTCCTCGAAATAATTGTCCACGAAAAATTCCAGATAACTATCCGTATTCCTCAGCCACTTGAACCGCTCCAGGTTGTTGTCCTCCATGATATACATCCGGTAAGCCCGGTCGCCGATAATCTTCAGCAAATACTTGTCCGTCGCTATCTGGCTAAAATAAGCCAACGCCTTGTGGATGTTCTCGAACTTGCGGATAACCATGGCCTCCTGCTTATACCACAACTCTTCCTTGGACAGCTCGTAATGCCTTCCTTCGGCAGCCTCCGAAGCGTTTATGAAAGTCAATCGAGCCTTGAAACGCATTTCATCGGCAAGGTTGAAACCGTCATTCAATACGATAAGGACAAGCTGTTCCTTGTCTTTCTCCATTTGATAAGTCGACATCTCGCTGCCGGTATCGTCCACCTCCACTTTCTCATCAAACGTCCAGTTCCGGTGCGCATGCAGATAACGCTCCTGCTCCATGTCCCCTCCGGTATAGATGATCGGCTCGTTTCCCGTGGAAATGGAAGCCAGGATGTCACCGACAACCGTGCGCATCTCCGCCGAGGGCTTGTTGCTCAGCACCTTTTCCAACGCCGCCTTGCCCTCCTGCACGGATGCGGTATTTAACACGCACATCGCTTTCAGGAAAAGCACATTCGCCTTCAACTTGTTGTCCGGATACTTTCGCAGAATCTCATCGCAAATCTGTTCCGCTTCCTTGTAATATACCTGCTCATAGCGGGCATAAGCCTGTTCATACAGATCTTCGACCGTTTTCATCATATCCCCGACCCGTTCAAAATATCCCGGTTCCAGGACGCTCAAAGCAAAATCGCTCTCCGGATAAAGCCGGAGCAGTTCCTGCTTGTATTTCTCGGCAGCCACCGAACTGTCGCTTTTCTCCGCTGCGGTATAAGCCAAGTAATACACCATGGGCAGGTTGTTGTCACCCTCGAACCGCCGGATATAGGCATCGAAGCATTCCAAGGCTTTCGCCGGATCGTCGAATCTGTACAAATACAACTCACCTGCCCTGTAATACGCATCCTCCATTTTTTTAATGGCAATCTCCTTGCTTTCGTCCGTCATCGGCAATCCTTGCAGATAATATTCCCGGCTCTTCGTATCCTTTTCCGTCACTTTGTTCCCTGCTCCGCCCTCTTCCGCCAGCAGCTCCTGGTCATCGGAAAAGTCCACCATGGCCTTGTTCTGTCTCCGCCAATGGTCCTCCAGCTTCCGCCGTCCCCATTTCCGCTTGAACTCATCCTTCCCCGCGGCTATCGTCACCGGATTGTAGAAATACCACTCTCCCCCGTTGTTGCCGGAAGAATAGGAACCCCGATTCCCCAGCATATTGTTCCGCTCGTAAAAATTCCGTTCGCTCATGGCCTGGCGAGCCTCTTCCCTCTCCGCCGCCTCTTTATTCCTTATCTCCTGTATCTTGCGGTCAATAATTTGATTCCGCTCCGTCTCCGGCAAATTGGCCAGATGCAACACGCTGTCCAGCAACTGAATGTTCCCCAGGCATTCGGTCAAGTCGGTCAAATCCCCCAGCAAACTCTTCAACTTGTCGTAATCCTCGTACCTGGAATCAATCACATACATACAGGAATCGTAACAACTTTGCGCCTTGACGTAATTCCTTTCCTTAAAATAATAATCGCCCAGTTTCCGGAAAGAAAGTGCCTGCTGGTTGTCATTGTCCACCGAAGTACGGACGGATTTCCAATACAACTCAATGGCTTTCTCCTCTTCACCCCGTTCCTCTTCGATGGTTCCCAGAGCATAATAAATCCGGTCCCGGAAATCCTCGTTCCGGGAGTCCTTCAGCATTTTCTTCAGCTGTTTCTCGATTTTCACGTCTCCCCCCCGGTTCGCCAGAGCCATGCTGACCTTGGCGTTAAAAACCATTTCGTAATTAAAATTGAAACGGATCGCCTTCTTCAAAGCCACCATGGCGTTCACGTCCTGCTCCTGCTTCATGTACAATTGCGACAACAAGAAGTTATAACGTGCCTTGCGTTTCATGTTGCGGCAGACGTTCGCCAGACTCACGGTTTCGGAAATCGCCTGAGGATACATGCCCTGACGGATATAGAAATCAGC